>QIHS01000259.1 GCA_003229095.1 Woeseia sp.
GCTACACGGCAACTAGGTTTCGACAATGATTTGAGGCGGAGAAATTTGGATCAATTCAGGGCTGAATTCGACCTCAGTCTCTCGATCATAAAATCGACAAAAGCTCGAACTTTGGCGGAAACCATTCTTCCTTCCTGGTGAACCACATGAATTGGCAAGGGGGGCAATTCATATTCGCTCAAGACCGTATGCAAACGCCCGTCAGCTAGGTAGGGGGCGATCTGGTACGACAACAGCAGGCGCAACAGCCCCCACCCGCGAACTGCCAGTTCAATCGCTGCATCGTTAGTGTTCATTCGGATTCGCGGTTCCACTCGGACAGAAAGCGGTTTTCCGTTTTCCAGGAACTTCCAGTCAGGCGAGGTCCCCATGCCCAGCGCCTGGATCAGTCGGTGTTGGGGGAGGTCGTGCGGGTGTTGTGGCAGACCATGAATTTTTATGTAGTCCGGCGACGCGACCATGACCCGGCGAACCGTTCCGACGCGAGCTGCAATCAATGAAGAATCGGGCAGTTCGCCAATGCGAATGGCGACGTCCAAGCCTTCTTCCACCAGGTTAACAATGCGATCAACAAACAGAGTTTGGGCATTCACCATAGGATAACGGTCCAAAAATTCTCCCAGGATCGGGGTCAGAAACATGCGCCCAAACAAAACCGGGCCCGTTACCCGCAATTCACCCCGCGGTTCCGCGTGCGACCCGACCGCCGCTTCCTCCGCTTCCTCCAATTCCTGCGAAATCCGGCGACCGTCTTGCAGAAACCTTACTCCGCTCTCCGTCAGGCGAACCGAGCGCGTGGTGCGGATGAACAGCCTTGTCCCAAGGCGATCTTCGAGCATGGCGATGGCGCGGGTAACGGCCGGTGGAGACATCGCTAAATCACGAGCGGCTGCGGCAAACCCCCCGCACTCGGCCACACTGACAAACACCTGAATCGCGCGAAATCTGTCCATTCTATAATTCCATAATATGGAATAGTCTTTTCTACATTACGATTATTATTACATTTGTTGAAACATTTAATTCTTGGGTGTTCGCCGCCCTAGGCTGTGGACAACCCATTTAACCCATACGCAAGAGAGATTTATCATGAGCCGTATCAGCATCGTTACCCAGGAAACCGCCGACGCCGAACAGAAAGCTTTGCTCGACGCCGTCCAAAAAAAGCTTGGTGGTGTCCCCAACTTTCTTGGCATTCTGGCGCAATCGCCCGACGCCCTTAAAGCCTTCCTGGGCCTTTATGGCATTGCCGAAGCCGGGCAGCTTGATCCGCAGACACGCGAGCGTATTGCCCTTACCGTCGCGCAAGGAAACTCGTGCGAATATTGCGTTTCCGCCCACACCGCGATTGGCCGCAAGGCCGGGTTGACGGGTGACGAAATGAAAGCCAACCGCGCCGGCACATCGCAGGACGCCAAGGCCGCCGCAGCCGTTACTTTCGCCAGAGCATTGAACGACAACCTGGGCGATGTCACTCTGGCCGAGTTCAACGCTGTTCGCGAAGCCGGTTACAGTGATGCCCAGATCGTTGAGATCATCACCCATGTGGGGTTGAATATATTAACCAACCTGATCGGCAAGGCCTCGCAGGTGGATATCGATTTCCCCAAGGTCTCGTTGCAGGCGCAGGCGGCTTAAGCTCCCGGCTAATTGTCCACTAACTAGGGCGAGTGCCTGCCCTGCCCCAACTATCTCAAAGGCGCTCGCCCCAAATTTCTAGAGGAAGCAGTCATGTCAGCAAAATTCGCCGATATAACTTTCACGCCATCCGTCAAGGCGGCGCAAACCCGCTACGGCAGCCGCGCCGCCAACGAAAGATTTGAATTGGCCCAGGACCCCGGTGACACTCTTGGCGAGATTGAAGCTGGCTTCATTGAAGCGCGGGACGGGTTCTATCAGGCGACTGTCAATGAGCAGGGTTGGCCCTATGTGCAGTATCGCGGCGGCCCTGCCGGCTTCCTGAAAGTGCTTGATGCGCGCACCTTCGGTTACGCCGATTTCCGTGGCAATATCCAGTACCTCAGTGTCGGCAACCTCACCGCCAATGACCGTATTTCATTGATCCTGATGGATTATCCGAACCGCCGCCGGCTTAAGATCTGGGCGCGGGCGCGGCTGGTTCATCATGATGAAGATCCCGAATTGATGGCGAGGCTCGAGGTGCCGACATATCGGGCACGGGTTGAACGCGGTGTGGTGATGACCATCGAAGCTGTAGAGTGGAATTGCCCGCAGCACATCACGCCCCGGTTCACAGAAGCTGAAGTTAACGCAGTGGTGGTGCCGCTCGAAAGCCGCATCACCGAGCTGGAGGCGACTGTCGGCGATCAGCCTACCACCCTGTCAGGGCCACAATCGGCAATCGGTGACGGTCCATTGGAACTGGTCATTACCGGTATTCGTCAGCTCACGCCCGAAGTCCGCGCCTATGAATTGCGACGTCCGGAATTCGAAGACCTCCCGACCGTGACCGCCGGCTCGCATATACAGGTTCCTGTTCAACTAGAAGATGGAAGCAAAAAAACCCGGACTTTTTCAATCAGCAGCAATCCCAGTCGTCGAGACATCTACGAAATCGCCGTTCGGCTCGACACCGAGGGCCAGGGCGGAACACGCGCTATTCACGAACGCTATGCGCTCGGTATGCGCATTCAGGCAAGTCTGCCGAGAAATGCTTTTTGTCTGCACCAAGGCGATCAACCGACCGTATTGATCGCCGGCGGCATAGGCATCACACCGCTGAAAACCATGGCCCAAACCCTACAGGCCGAAGGACGGGCGTTCCATCTACATTATGCCGCCCGGTCACAGTCACTTATGGCCTATCGCTCGAAACTGGCACTGGCATTCGATGGCTCGGTTACTTTCTATCCGGGGAATGAAGGTCAAAAACTCGATATCGAGGCCTTGCTGTCCAATGCCCCCCCTGATGCGATGTTTTATGTCTGTGGCCCGGACCGGTTGACCGATGCTGTCCGCAGCATGGCGGATGCCCTTGGCATTGACTGCAAGCAGGTGCGCTATGAGCGTTTTACAACTGCAACCCCCGAAGCCGCCGATACTGAATTTCAGGTGCGTCTCGCGCGATCCGGGACGGAGCTTACCATCGCTCGGGATCAAACCATTCTTGATGCTTTACTCGAGGCCGGCATTGACTCAGATTTTGGTTGCAAGTCGGGAACGTGTGGCGCGTGTGCAGTGAAAGTGCTCGATGGCACACCAATTCATCGTGATAGCACGCTCTCGGATGCGGAGCGCGACCAGGCCGGATTGATGTGCCCCTGCGTGTCCCGTGCATCGAGCGACGGCCTCGTGCTTGATATTTGAAGCACGTATCATGTCCGTTTTTGCCACTTTGCTGCCGCTCGGGTCGGCTTTAAATGCCGGTCGTTATCGGGTGGGCCCCGGATGGTTACGATAATAGGAGATATTTGAAAAAGGGGAGGAGATTGGAACCTCCCTCCCCCCCCTTTCTCCATCACGAGAGAGGGCGACTGTCCCGGTTGTCGATGCGCTGCTGTAACCAGTCAAGGACATCAGCCTCAATCAAGTGGATTGAGCGGAACAAAGCAGATTTTGTACCTTCGAACAACGTACACATATTGCCTCACATCGCCACATGGTTCTGCGATGCATACGCATCACGGCAGAAAGGCGCTGTGGAGAACATGAATGGCAGCCTCCGGCGGGACCTGCCCCGCAAGACTAATAGTCAAGGACTCGCCACTGTCACCTGGAATGACCGCATAATACCAGCACTCAGGTTGCATTAGGTCACGGACTCATAAGTTCTAAGCCAAATCCGCATTGAGGCAAGTTGGATGGAGGCGAGGAAATTGTCGTCACGCTTGTCATATCGGG
>QIHS01000241.1 GCA_003229095.1 Woeseia sp.
TCCATTGAGCCGCCCTGAAAATCGTCGCCGAAGACGTAAATACTGATTTTTTTGTCCGGTGCCCAGAACGTCTTTATCGCATACTCAATGCCGTCCGAGGGGTCGCTGTCGCTGAAATCCTGCCAGGTACGCATTTGATTCCGGATCGCCTGCCTGATCTGCGGTGAGTCTTCGATCCACGTCCCGCCGTATTGCTTGAACATGTAACTGCCATTGTCGTTCATGATCTGCAGACCCTTGACTCGCGGGTACACGTTCAGGACCTGATCAAGTTTTTGTTCAACCCATGTCCACTTGGTTTGCATGCTGCCGGACGTATCGATGACGAAAATAATGTATTCGCTGTCTACCGGAATGCCGCCAACAGAGTCGTTGGGCGCGCGGCGAAACGGACCCAGATCCAACATCTCCTGAGTCAACTGCTGGCGGGCAGCGCGCAAATCGCCTTCGTCGAGGTTGAGCAGCGGGTCTTCCATGTTGATCAGTTCATACTGCCCCTGAATGGAGTTAAGCTCTCTTTGCAGCGTGGTCATTCGCAAGCGTGTTTCTGATGTTTCGAGCTGCACCTTGCCGAGCGCCCGATTCACTACCACGGTCTCTCCGCGAATATCGAACAGCTCTTCCTGCAGCTTGGCGATCAATTGCTGCAGGTCTTCATTCGTTTTTTCGAGAATGACGGGTTCGTAAATCTTGCTCAGCACGAGTAACAGGATAATCGCGCCAAAACCGCAGCATATACAGTCCAGAAACGACAGGCTGAATGCTTCTACATTTCTGCGACGCTTACGCATATCAGGGCCAGTCCTTGCTTACGCTCATGAATGATCCACCGGTTTGGTAGGCAAGCAACCAGTAGGCGATTGCTGCCTGATAATCACCTTCCATCGGATAGAGCAAGATATTAACTGGAACACCCGTTGGCAAGAGATCGATCGCTTCATAGTGGTATTTCAGTCTTTCCGAGCCGGTCACCATGCCGCGCGCCGCCTCTGGCGAGTTCATTGTCGGCAGCCCGTCAACCAGCAGAATGACATTGTCCGGTGCGGGGTTCATACTGGCAATCACCTCGTACGCCGCGCTCATGTTAGTGCCTTCCTCAGGCACTGTTCGACGCAGATTCCGTATCGCTTCATCAACCTGTTTGCCATCGCCAACTTCAAGCCAGATATTGTCGCTGCCTTTCAACACCGGCTTTGCTTCCGTATTGAATGTGTAGATCTGAAACTTGCTGCCCGGAGGGAATTGCGCCGATAACCAGTCCACGCTGGCAACAGCCTGGCGCCATTTCAGGGAGCGAAGTTTGTTGGCATCGGGCAGATTGCGTCGTCGAATGATATTGACGATTTTTCTGTCGAGCATGCTGGCGGAGCTGTCCACCAATATAAGGATGCGATTACCGCCGACTTTCAGACCCGTCAGATACTGGCGATCACCGTCACCGACGAATGAGCGAACACGAGTACCCTCCCCTTCCCGTTCTTGCTCCATTGCCAGAAGCCGTTTCTTTTCGTCTTCAAGTGACTTGATGTCGGATTGAAGCTTCTCGACCCGTTCTATTTTCGCCAGTGTGACAGAGTCGTACTGCACGAGCTCTTTTTTCAGCTCTTCAAGCAACGCGATTATCTGTGCAATTTTGTCTTTGGCGCGACTCTCTTCGTCCTCCAGATCTTCCATCGTATTCCTGGCGAGCACCAGATTCTTACGTTGCTCCAGAATTTCAAATTCGAGTTTTACCGTTTCGGCCTGTGCCCTTTCCGGCGGTGTATCCGTTCTGTGCACGACCTGAGAATTGATAATCATAAAGAACAGGATGACGGCGCCGAAGCCACAGCTCATACAGTCGAGAAACGACATGCTGAAGACTTCCATCGGTCTGCGGCGTCTAGCCATTATTTTCGTCCGTCGTAATTAACTGAAACTCAAACCCGGGCGAACCAATTCGTATTGCGTCGCCCACCTGCAGTACGGAAGAACCGTCAATACGATGGCCATTCAGGAATGTGCCGTATCGGCTGTGATCTTCCAACACGCATTGGCCGTTCTTTCTTGCCAGCGAGCAATGCCGGCGTGACAAACCCGGCATGTCCGTTGCGAGGGCGAGAATTCTCTCATCTTCATTGATATCTGACCCGAGAACGAGCGGCAAGTTGCCAAGCGCGTAGGCCTGATGGCCGAACAGGACGTGCGTTGGCACGCCCGATTCGCGGCTATCGACGACGTGCTGCCGGATATCGATCGCTGACTGGTCCCAGGGCAGCTGACGCAACAAGCTGACACCACCAGAGGACTTGGTGTCACCACGACAGCGTGCCAGCGCGCCGCGAGCAGTCGCGCCGGGTTCCAGCACAAAAATTTCCCCGCCAATCTGGACCTTCAGCATCTCCGTCAGACCCGGCAGCCGCGCGACGCGGTCGGTAACCTGGATAGCAGGTAAATCCTCGGCGCGGTAGAAGGCGCGCAGCATGTTGGCGATTTTTTGATACACGGGCGCCGCGGCACCGATCATTGTTAGCGCCTCAATGCTTGCCTCGTAGCGGGTGCCGCCCGACTCAAGCTGCATTTCCACACGTTCTGCGCGGCACGCCTGCGAAACCCAGCCATCGAGACGATCGAGCAACATCTGCTCCGTTTCTGCGGTGTGCAACGGGTCGAAACGCGATTGTTGAACAAAGGCATCAACGATCGTCGTGAGCCACGAATCGTACAGTGCATAAGTGCCGGCATCTTCCAATACTTCCGTTCGATCTGTCTGCACCATTCCCGGTTGCGCAAGTCTTGTTAGAGTCGCCTGATGCAGGCTGACATCAATATGCACAGGTACTGCGCCCGCATACTCGCGTCGGGTCGCGGCAACAGCTGCGTCGACCAGGCCAACCACCGGCAGTCCCAATTCGCCGGTAATGCCAAGAAACAGCCCGAGACTTTCAGCGGTCATATAGGCAGGAACTGCAACCACAAGTTCTTCGACGCCCTGACCTGTCGCTTTCCAGATTTGCTCAAGTTGTCTGCTGGCAAGGTCTGCCGTGCTCAGATGACTAAATCGTGTATCCGACAAAGGTGCCGTGTCGAGCTCAGACCAAAAACGGTGCTGAATTCGGCGAGGGTCGATTCGCGAATGGGAAAACGCCTGATTTCCGGTCGTCAGCCTGTCGTCACCGAGCCACGCAAAACCGGGTTCCCGATAGGTGATATTCTCGCCATCTGAAGTGGTCAGGCCCGCGTCATTCAAATGTAATGCAAGTCTTTTCACCAGACTAACTCTTAGTCGCCTTTCATGTGGCGAATCAGCTTGTCATCGAGATAAATCTGACTGTCAAACACCAGCCTTTCCTGCAGTAACTGTAACTGGTAAACGAGAAACATCAGAAAAATGCTGATTAAGAGTGCGATAAACGTTGAATTGAACGCGACACCCAGGCTTTGCGTAACACCGGCGATGTCACCCTGCACAGCTTTGTCTGCCTGCGCCAGCGCCTCACCGATACCACGTACCGTACCGATAAATCCTATCGATGGAATCGCCCAGGAGATATAGCGAATCATGGACAATTCAGACTCCAGCCGATCCGCTTCCGATTCCAGAATAATATTCGTAGTACTTGAAACATCCTGGATATTTCGAGTTGAATTAAACCGGCGCAACGCACTGAGTAATGCCCGTGGCAGTAACATGCGTTGCCGGTCCTCCGGCAGTGCCTGAACCTGGCGCGCAAACTCGCGCGTGTCTTCGGGCAAAATTCGCATACCCTCTGCAATGGGTACGAGATCGACAGTGAGCAGATTGCGCTCGTTCAATATCTCACGGGCCTTGTAGGTCATGATCGCCAGTGCCCAGAACATCAGAATGAAAC
>QIHS01000029.1 GCA_003229095.1 Woeseia sp.
TGCAGACCACCGCGTTGTGCATGCCGGTGCTGAGGGCATCCGACAAGCTCTCGGCAATCATTGCAAACTGCGCCGCGAGTGGCTGGTAATTCTCATTCACCGCTTCGTCAATCAGCAGCGGCATCAGCGCGATAGAGGTCGGGTGATAACTCAACAGCCGCAGCGCGCCAGCCATCTCTGCATCGCTGAAGGTCATCTCGTCGGGCACGCCTGTCAGCGGGTTGGCCATCGTGACGGTAACGGGGTCAGCGCCGAGCCGCTGCGTAAGTGCGACAAAATCTTCGCGCAGATCCGGAAAGCGGGCATTACATGCATCATTCTCGGCGCAGCGATCAAAGATCGCATCGATTGCGCTCTGTGATTTGATCGCGATGCCGGGTCCAAGTGCGATTTGTGGCGGCACCACGCCGTCGAGTATGACAGAGCGCGTTGAAGCTGGATAACGGCGCAGATAATGCTGCGACACGGGTTCCGTAGGATATGCCGTAGAGATTAAACTGCGCATAGCCTAGTGCGATACGCAGCGCCTCCAGGTCTTCGACGGCCACGCTGGTGGTGAAAAAACGCGGGTCATGCGGCAGCGCATCGAGACAGTCAAGCGTGATCTCGATCATTTGTTCGCGGGAGAGGTCGCTCCCATCAAGGTATTCATCAGTTTCGCATTGCATTGCTGCAGAACGACCGGTGCCGCGCTGGTCAATCAGCACGATATCGCGGCTGCGGCGAACGGCCTCAAAGGCACTCGCTGTCGCGGCGTAAAACTCGCTGGATGCCTGACCGGGGCCGCCAGCGATTGGCACGAACGGGTCACTTTCCGGCTCGAGGTTCAGCGCCGGGACGACAGCAACAAACAGCTCGAGCACAGCCGATTCAGGGTCTGTTGGATTTTCCAGTCGCTCGAGAATGCCACAGCGCGCCTTGATGCCAGGAAACCCCTCGCCGGCCCGAATGCGGCAGTCTTCGAGCATCAGGGTTGGAACGAGCGCTTCTTCCTGCGAAAAAACAAGCGTTGCCGGTGACAAAAGCAGCACAACAGCGGAGACAATTAAGCGTTTCAAGTTGGCGTCCGAGGTGGCAGGGGGCCGCCATCGTCGTCAATATCCCGACAGAAGTAAAGCGCTCAAATCATGCGAAGTCATGCTGTGGAGGCCGGGAAGTTGCGTGGCTGGCGGCAGGACCTGGAAACCGACTTTTTCAGGCCCGACGATCTAACCGCTGCAACTCGACCATCGAGACATCAGCCGTGCGAGGCCGCTGTCCGTCGAGCCGGCCGCAGAACAATTGTCCGAGGGCCGGCGCAGCGGCAACAAGTAATTCCACTTCAGATTTTACGCATTCTCCGAAATACGAAGAAAGCTACCCGAGTCCTCTATTGCTTGCAGCAAACTACAAACAGCGTCCCGCATTGGCAAATCATTCGCGCAAACACGGTCTAGATATGCACGGCGTTCGCCTTCTGTCATAGCAACGGCTTCGTCACAAATGTCCAGTATGCGTTTAGAGTTTCGTAGCCGCGCCACTACCCTTCCTCAACGTCACGAACGCCCAGTCGGTACAGGCGTAAGCGCGATGAAAAACGGCTCATCTAAATCTGCAGGCCGCTTGCTTCGACGCCACTAACGGGGAAAGCCAGTGTCGCCCTTGTTGATTTCGCGGTAAAGCCAACCGCGCGCGACCGCCCAACTGCGTTTGACAGTCGCAGGAGAGATATTCAATACTTCTGCCGTTTCTTCTATGGTTAACCCGCCGAAGAAACGCAACTCGACCAGGTGAGCGCGTTGTGAGTCGATGGCGCCCAATCGCTGCAAAGCTTCGTGGAGCGCCAATACATCGGTGTTTGGATCATTGTTCGACCCGGATAGCCCGCTAAGAGTGACCTGAATACCACCGTCGCGCTTCGCAGACAGCCGTTTGCGCGCTTCATCGACGAGAAGTTCACGCATGATCCGCGATGCCATTGCGAGAAAGTGCGCCCGGTCCTGCCACTGAATTCGGTTTAAGTCGATAAGCCGCAGGTAGGCTTCGTTCACCAGTGCGCCGGGCTGCAACTCTCCTGGATGTTTCTCATTTGCCAGGTGGCGAGCGGCAATGGTGCGCAGCTCCGGATAGACGTGCTCCATCAATGATGCTCTTGCTTCTTCGTCGCCACTATTCCACCGCAGCAACAACTGCGTCAAATCAGCCAATCTCCACCCTTTTCATATCCAAATTCAAAGCTGAAGTATAGCAAACGCACCAGGCCACCTTTCGATCGCAGGAAAGATGAGCCAAAAGTCGCGCGAGTTACGCCTTGAAGGTATCACTCCATAATAAGACTGTCGCTGAGGATCTCACCATGATATTCGACCGCTCGGTAAATCAAGTGCTGGCCGTTCTGATTTGTACATTGTTTCTGGTTGTCAGTTGTGGCGGCGGAAGTGGGTCAACACCGCCGCCACCTTTGGATACGGACGGCGACGGCATGCCTAACTCTACGGATCTTGATGACGATAATGATGGCGTCCCGGATACCAGCGATGCTTTTCCATTGGATGCCAACGAATCCGTCGATACTGACGGTGACGGCATCGGCAACAATGCCGATACTGATGACGATGGCGATGGAGTCGCGGACGCCGATGACGCGTTTCCACTGGATGGCAGCGAGTCGGTCGATACGGACGGTGACGGTACCGGCGACAATGCGGATACCGACGACGACAACGACGGTGTTGACGACGTTAACGATCCATTTCCGCTGGACCCGACACGCACGACGGCTATCGTTCCTTTGTTTCCGGTCGTAAACGGTGAGTTTGTATTGCCGACTACGCAGGCTGCACTGCAGCTTCAGTGGATTCTCGATCAACTGGCCGCACCGAGTACGTCTATGGGTGAGATTACCGCACGCTTTGATCCAGCGACGCTGGCTGTCACCCCGGCTGCAACGTGGCAAGCCTTTTTCGACACGCTGAGAGCACTTATTGCGAACGGCACGGTGCAAGACATTATTACGATGACACCGACCAATATTCGCGTGCTCGTCGGCGATGCGAGCGTGCCGGCGAACGGCGTTTTCGTAACGCTGACGACGACCTATGCCACTGGTTTGATCAAGACGTTCGGCGCATCCGGATTCCCTCTCAATGGCACATCCGTCGGCGCCGCGGATACCAATCTGACCTTTGATCAGGCTGCCGACAAATTGCTAACCCTTGCCGAAAGCAGCAGCATTCTGGTTGCCCAAATTGATTCGAATAATCTATGTGTGCCGATAGTCGAACGCTCTGCGACACAGTCAGTGGCCACCGCGTCTATTTTCAAGATATGGGTAATGGGTGCGCTGGCGCAAGCCATTGAAGACGGGACTCTTACTCCGTCGCAAACCGTCGTCCTAACCACTGATGACTTTGTCCTTGCCGGCAGCCTGAACTCGGAACCCGTCGGAACGCAAATCCCCGTCATCGACTACGCAATCCTAATGCTGGGCATTAGCGACAACACGGCGACGGAACATCTATTTACGCTAGTTGGCCGACCGGCTATCGAAGCGATACTGTCGCAGTTCAACTTTGCGACGCTCGACGTCATGTTGCCTTTCTTGTCGATGAATGAGGCGTTTCATTTGTTCTTTACGGTTCCGGAGGCCGATGCGCTCGCATTTGTCAACGACACAGAAACAGGACAGCGCGATTATGTAAACGACGTTCTTGAGCCACTAGGGCCTGTCACCAACTTTTCGATGTCAAATCCGTCAATTCTGGTTAACGCTTTGTGGCAGGCAAGCGCAACAGATGTTTGTAACGCCATTGCCGGGTTGCGAATGTTCAATGACACAACCGTTGCCTCAAACGTTATTAACCAAGCCTTCGGTGCCGAGACGTTTGGCATTAATGTCCGCGGGCGCTGGGAACGAGTCTGGCACAAGGGCGGTAGTTTGTCAGACGGTGCCGGTCAGCGCGTGTTTACCCTAAGCTGGCTGCTGGAGTCCGATACGCGCGGCGCTTTTGTCGTCGTCGCTATGGGCAATAACGATAGTGGCGGCGCGGCGCGTATTGACCCCTTCGCATACGGCTCCGTCGCATTACGCCTGGTTCAGATTGTCGATGACACATTTTGATCGGGGTACGCCGCTAAACGCTTTTCCTTTTCTGCGGTACACTGTCAGGGACACTTCCGAAGAAAAGCAAGAATGGATCGAACCCCTGATTC
>QIHS01000430.1 GCA_003229095.1 Woeseia sp.
CAACGCTGAATCTCAAGGTTGCGATGGATGAAGACGCGCGCCTGCAACGCGTGAGCAAAATTTGTGGTGAGGCTTTCGCAACACATTCCGTATTTGTTGATCGTAACGCCGAGTCGGTTGCGTTATCCGGCTGGATCGGTCTGCCAACGTACAACCGTAGCCAGCCGGATATGCAGTTCTGGTTTGTGAATGGACGCAGCATTTCGGACAAGACACTCGCACATGCCGCGAGACATGCCTATCGGGACGTGCTTTTTCACGGACGATATCCCGCCTATGTTTTGCACCTGGCAATGGACCCGGCCCTGGTCGATGCCAACGCCCATCCGGCCAAACACGAAGTGCGCTTTCGTGACGGGCGCATGGTGCACGGTTTTGTTTCGCAGGCGATTGAGCAGGTTCTGAGTGACACGCGCCCCGGTGGACAGAGCGTAAGCCCGGCGCCTGCGCTGAGTTTAGGCGGGCGCAACTTTCGGCAATCGTCCATGGCGTTGCCAACCTCCACAGGCACCTCGTCAGTGGCTGAGACCCTGGAAGCGTATCGAGCATTCGCAGGCAATGTTACGAGAGAAGAAGAAAGCCGAGACGCAGCATCGAATTCGGAATCAGTTCCGCCGCTGGGCTTTGCCATCGCCCAACTGGGTGGCATATATATTCTGGCTGAAAACGTCGGCGGGCTGGTGGTCGTCGATATGCATGCCGCTCACGAACGTATTGTTTACGAAAAGCTCAAATCGTCATTCGACGAAAAAGAAATTACGCGACAACCGATGCTCATTCCGACGTCGGTTTCTGTATCTGAGGCAGAGGCGACGCTCGCAGAACAATCGGCATCGTTATTCGAACAATTGGGGCTGGTGGTTGACAGAAGCGGACCTGCCAGCCTGATCATCCGCGAAGTGCCTGCGTTGTTGATAAAGGGCGATTGTGAGTCGTTGGTTCGGGATGTCATTGCTGACTTGCAGGATTCGGGTTCGAGCAGTCGAGTGGAAGATACCTGTCACGAAATTCTTTCAACGATGGCCTGCCATCATTCGATTCGGGCAAATCGGCCCATGACTATTCCAGAGATGAATGCATTGCTGCGAGAAATGGAAACAACGGAGCGGGCAGACCAGTGCAACCACGGTCGGCCGACATGGACAAACATCAGTTTGCAGGAACTGGACCGACTGTT
Source organism: Woeseia sp. (assembly GCA_003229095.1). Lineage (GTDB taxonomy): Bacteria > Pseudomonadota > Gammaproteobacteria > Steroidobacterales > Woeseiaceae > SZUA-117. The sequence goes on from QIHS01000430.1 coordinate 1,178, forward strand.
TATGCGCGGGCAATAGTCTCAACCTGTGTTTTGTGTGATGGGGCCAACGGCATCGGGAAAGTCTGATGTTGCGATGCAACTTGCGGATGCGTTTCCGCTGGACCTGGTCAGTGTCGATTCAGCGCTGGTCTATCGTGGTATGGATATTGGCACCGCAAAACCGGACGCGGACCTGCAGCAAAAATATCCGCACCGCCTGATCGATATTCGCGAACCCGAGGAAAGTTACTCTGCCGGCAATTTCGTACGGGATGCGCGCATAGAGATCCAGTCAATACTCGCTGCCGGCCGTATACCATTGCTTGTGGGCGGCACCATGCTGTATTTCCGCTCCCTGATCGATGGCCTGGCGGAACTTCCGCAGGCGGACCCGGAGACCCGCAAAGCGATTGATCAGGAGGGTGATCAACTGGGCTGGGCGGCATTGCACGCGCAATTGGCGGAAGTCGACGCGGTCGCGGCGGGTAAGATAGACCCAAACGATTCTCAGCGAATTCAACGGGCGCTCGAGGTTTATCGGGTCACTGGACGCTCATTGACGGAATGGCAGTCCCGGCCTCCCCTGACGCCGGCACAGAATCGATTCGTCAAATTTGCGCTTGTTCCTGAGTCGCGGGCAGCGTTGCACGCGCGCATAGCGCAACGGCTTGAGGCGATGCTGGAGTCCGGCTTCATTGATGAGATGAAGAAGTTGATGAAACGCCCTGATTTAACTGCGGAACATGGGTCAATGCGCGCGGTCGGATATCGGCAATTCTGGTCATTCCTGCGGCAGGAAATCAACTATGACGAGGCACATGCGAAAGCGCTGGCCGCGACCCGGCAACTGGCGAAGCGCCAACTTACCTGGTTGCGCAGTGAAGCAGATATCGAGCCGATCGATCCACTTGAAAGCGACGCATTTGGAACCATATCGAAGCGCTTGCAGGCGCATTTGCGCTAGCCAGCTCAGCGCAATATTTGTATTGAAATTTCAGGCTTGTGATAGAATTTTTGTTCGCTAGGGGTGATCAGGGCAAGTGGGCAACCGGCGCCACCGGACTTCCCGGATCAATGATTTTTTGCTTCACAGATAAGCAAACAATAAGAATAAGGAGACCCAGAAAATGGCTAAAGGGCAGTCGCTGCAGGACCCGTTCCTCAATATTTTACGCAAGGAAAAGGTGCCTGTTTCTATCTACCTGGTCAACGGCATCAAGCTACAGGGACAGGTCGATTCTTTTGACCAGTTCGTGGTGTTGCTGAAGAACAGTGTTAACCAGATGGTCTACAAACATGCTATTTCCACAATCGTGCCGGCGCGCAATATTCGCTTGCCGCTACCTGATGACGAAACGGGTGAATCTGAAGACTAAGCCTATCAGCCAGGAGGTCGCCGTTGTTTGAGCGGCCAAAGCGCGGCGAAAGAGCCATTTTACTGCATGCGTCCCCGGGCGGGGCACCTGACCTCAGTGAATGCGAGGAATTTGCAGAACTGGCGGTTTCAGCAGGGGCGATCATTGTCGATCAGATTACCAGCGCCCGCAAACGCCCTGACCCGCGTTATTTTGTCGGCAAGGGAATCCTGGAAGACGTGCAACGCAGTGTCGAAATTCACTGCGCGGAGCTGGTGATCACCAGTGCGCCTTTAAGCGCCAGCCAGGAGCGCAATATGGAGAAGACCCTGCAATGCAGGGTGCTCGATCGTGCTGGCCTGATTCTGGATATTTTCGCCCAGCGTGCGCGCAGCTTCGAGGGCAAATTGCAGGTTGAGCTGGCGCAGTTAAAGCACCTGTCAACCCGGCTGGTGCGGGGCTGGACTCACCTGGAACGGCAAAAGGGTGGCATAGGCCTGCGTGGGCCGGGCGAAACCCAACTTGAAACCGATCGGCGGCTCGTCGGGAATCGCATCCGGCAGCTTAATGAACGCCTCGAGCAGGTTGATCGCCGCAGAACGATGAACCGGCAGAATCGCCTGCGCGCAAAGATCCCGACAGTTGCGTTGGTGGGTTATACCAACGCGGGAAAGTCCACACTTTTCAACACGCTGACAGACGCGCAGGTGTTAGTTGAAGACAAGTTGTTTGCGACACTGGATCCCACCGTGCGCAAGCTTGCGCTGACAGACGGAAGTGATGTTGTACTGGCGGATACCGTCGGGTTTATCAGGGACTTACCGCACGAGCTGATCGCCGCGTTTCGCTCGACGTTGCAGGAGACGAGGGAGGCCGACCTGATCCTGCATCTGATCGATGCCAGTGACCCGAATCGCTGGCAAAGAATTCGGCAGGTTAATGCGGTGCTGAAAGAGCTGGACGCTGATCGTGTACCCCAAATAAGAGTGTACAATAAGATCGACAAACTGGATCGATTGCCGCGCCTGACAAATAATAGCCAGGGAGAGGGACGCGCGGTGTGGTTGTCGGCAGTGACGGGCGCAGGTACGCCCTTATTACTGGACGCGGTAGCACAGCGACTTAACCGCAGAAAAATATTTGGCAGGGTTCGACTGAAGGCTTCACAGGGCCGTCAGCGAGCGCTGCTCTTTGAAATGGGTGCGGTCGTCAGGGAAGAATATGCAGACGATGGCGGCTGGTTACTCGAACTGGAAACCATTGAGCGGGATTTTCGTCGTTTTATTAAACGGGAAAATTTGCCGCCGGAAATCTTAGAACAACCGCAGGCTATGGAGTCGGCGGTAGCAGCAACAAAGAGTTAAAAAAATTATGGCTTGGAATGATTCTGGAAACGGGAAAGACCCCTGGGATGGCGACAAAGATCAGCAGATTGATCTCGATAAAATCGTACAGGGATGGCAGCGCAAACTGTCCGGCATGATGGGCGGTGGCGGCGCGGCGGCATCGGGTTCAGCGGGTGCATACGTCATCATGATTTTGCTTGTGGGGGCCTGGTTGTTGACCGGGCTCTACACTGTGGACGCCGCCGAGCGTGGCGTTGAACAGCGGTTCGGTGCCTATACAGAGACGACGATGCCCGGATTGCACTGGCACGTACCGTTCCCTGTTGAAACCGTTGACAAGGTTAACGTCAATGCGGTCGACAACTTTGCATACCAGTCGGAAATGCTGACAGCTGACCGGCGCTACGTTGCTATCCAAATGGTGGTTCAGTACCGTCGTACGGATCCGGTCGCCTACAGCTTCGAAGTAGTCGAACCCGAACTGACGTTGCAGGACGTGACGGAAAGTGCGCTTCGTGAAGTCGTCGGCACCAGCACATTGATCAGGCTGGTGACGGAGGAACGTGACCAGATTGCACCGCGAACGCAGGAAATTGTGCAGGATACTTTGGACGCATACAAAGCGGGAATTACGGTGACGTCAATCAGCCTCGAGGATCTCGACTATCCTCTTGCCGTGCAAAAAGCGGTTGACGATGCGCAGCAGGCGGAAAATGACGCCAGCCGATTCGTCCTGGAAGCCGACACCTATGAGAAAGATATTATTCCCCGAGCGCGAGGCAGTGCGGCAAAAGTAAGGCTCGATGCCGAGGCCTATCGGGACCGGGTAGTGCGCGATGCAGAAGGTGAGGCGTCGCGTTTCGAGGCGTTGCTGTTTGAGTATCAGAAAGCGCCGCGAGTCACTCGTACACGGCTGTATATTGAAGCGGTTGAAGAAGTCTACGCAAACTCGAACAAAGTTATTATCGACTCAGACGGTTCGGGCAATCTCCTTTATCTGCCGCTGGACCAGTTGATGCGCGGACAAAACCGCGCAGNGGCCGGTGCGGAATCGAACCGAACGGCAGATGCGCAGACGCCGGATGTCGTGGCAAACCCCGAGCGGGGGCCGGATGATCCGCGCCAGCGAACAAGGAGGGACCCCCGATGACTAACTCAAGATTTGCGATCCTTGCAACGGCCGGCCTGATTTTTCTCGCTATTGGATTTTCGACATTCACGGTGAATGAGCGAGAAATGGCGATCAAATTGAGAGTGGGCGAGGTGGTGGTGTCACACTACGAACCGGGTTTGCACTGGAAGATTCCCGTTTATGAAACGGTCAGAAAATTTCCGCGTCGTATTCTGACGATCGGCGATCGACCTGAGCGAATATTCACGGCAGAACGCAGAGCGCTGCAAGTCGATTTCTTCGTTAAATGGCGAATTGTAGATGCGGTCACCTTTTACACCTCGACAGGCGGATTTGTGCAGATCGCAAGCGACCGCCTTTCAGAGATCATTCGAAATGCAATTGTCACCGAGTTTGGCAAGCGCTCTGTTGTGGAGGCAATTTCAGTCGAACGTGCTGAGCTAATGAGTGACATGTTGGCTACGGCATCCGATACAGCAGCGGGTCTGGGTATTGAGCTGGTCGATGTGCGTATCAAACAGGTTGAGTTTCCCAGTGATGTCACAACGGCTGTGTATCGGGAGATGAGTGAAGAACGCGCCCGGGTTGCTGCGGAATTGCGTGCAGAAGGTCGTCAGGAAGCAGTAGAAATGATGGCTTCAGCGGACAAGGAACGCACCATTATTCTCGCGGATGCCTATCGGGACAGTCAAATCACACGCGGCGAAGGAGATGCGATCGCCGCGGATACCTACGCG
>QIHS01000044.1 GCA_003229095.1 Woeseia sp.
GCAAATTCCTGATCTTCAGCATGCTAGTTTTCCAGCCTCATTAACCTACTGCACCTTCCAAACTGACGTTCAAAAGGGCTTGTGCTTCGACAGCGAACTCCATCGGCAGCTCCTTGAATACTTCCTTGCAAAAACCGTTCACAATCATATTGACTGCATCCTCTTCTGATAATCCCCGTTGTCGGCAATAGAAGAGTTGATCCGCAGAGATTTTCGACGTCGTCGCCTCGTGTTCGATCTTTGCTGTCGGATTTCTGATTTCCATGTAAGGAAAGGTATGCGCGCCACATTCCTTGCCGATCAGGAGTGAATCGCATTGTGTGTGGTTTCTCGCGCCACTGGCCTGGGGCATGACACGGACGAGACCTCTGTATGACTGTTGCGCACGGCCGGCAGAGATGCCTTTCGATACAATTGTGCTCGACGTGTTTTTGCCAATATGAATCATCTTGGTGCCGGTATCGGCTTGCTGCATATTGTTGGTCACTGCAACGGAATAGAACTCGCCCACGGAGTTGTTTCCGCGAAGTATGCAACTCGGGTACTTCCAGGTGATTGCAGACCCTGTTTCAACCTGCGTCCAGGAAATTTTTGAATTGTCGCCACGGCAATCACCGCGTTTGGTGACGAAGTTGTAAATGCCACCCTTGCCGTTTTCGTCGCCCGGGTACCAGTTCTGCACTGTGGAATACTTGATCTGCGCATCCTTCATCGCGACCAGTTCCACTACGGCTGCATGCAGCTGGTTTTCATCGCGCATCGGCGCGGTGCAACATAGCTTACGTAGCTGCCTTCGTCCGCAATAATGAGTGTGCGCTCGAATTGCCCGGTATTGGCGGCATTGATGCGGAAGTAAGTGGACAATTCCATGGGGCAACGTACGCCCTTGGGGATGTATACAAACGAGCCGTCGCTGAAAACAGCAGAGTTCAGCGCGGCATAAAAATTGTCGCGATGTGGGACCACTGAGCCAAGGTATTTTTGTATCAGTTCCGGATGTTTGAGTACGGCTTCGGAAAACGGGCAGAAGATCACGCCGGCCTCGTGCAGCTTGTCTTTGAATGTCGTGGCGACTGAAACACTGTCGAAAACGGCATCGACTGCGACACCGGCGAGGCGCGCTCGCTCGTGCAGCGGGATGCCGAGTTTTTCATAGGTCTCGAGCAACTTGGGGTCAACCTCATCCAGGCTTTGTGGGCGGTCTTTGTCCGATTTTGGCGCCGCAAAATATGAAATATCCTGAAAATCGATAGGCGGGTAGTGCACGTGTGCCCATTCGGGTTCGATCATCGTGAGCCAGTGGCGATAAGCCTTGAGCCGCCACGCCAACATGAACTCGGGCTCGTTCTTGCGCTTCGAAATGGCACGAATAACATCTTCGTCCAGGCCGGGTGCAAAAGTCTCGGTCTCGATATCGGTGACAAAGCCGTGCTCGTAGCGGCGATTAACCAGGGAATCTATGTCTTTTGGGTCCGTCGACATTGCGTTAGCCTTTGTGTTCCACGCTGATTGGTGTACCGGCAAATTTGAAGTTGGGTACAGGCGCCTTCGTGCGCTGCAAGTCACTCAAATTGACGTCTTCCAGCGCACGCCGGATGGCCACGTTGATACGCTGCCAGGCACCTCCAACGCTGCAGACTGACTCGTAGTCGCAATGGCTGTCTTCCGCGCTGCATTCCGTAATGGATACGGGGCCTTCAAGTACATCGATAATCTCGGCAGCACTGATTTCAGCCGCTGCCCGCGCCAGTTGATATCCACCTTGTGCACCTCGGGCAGAACTGATGAGCTTTCCTTTTGTTAGTAATTTCAACAATTTACTCACAGTTGGTAGATTGATTCCAGTTGCTGCAGACACTTCAGCAGCGCTGAGCAATGTACTGCCCTTGTCAGGAAGATAGGCCAGGACAAGCGTGCCATAGTCGGTCAATCTGCTGATTCGAAGCACCGTGAAGCTCCACCGAAAGTGAAAGGGGACTATTTTAGTCCTATTTGAATTCGGAGGCTAGTGTTGTGTGCAGGAACATCGCAGATTCGAAGGTCGTTTCTTCTATGCGTTTTGGGACGATAGTTCGAATGCGGAGTGGATCTTGCCATCCAGTTCGAAGGCGGCGCCAAAGACGCGCCTGCAATGCGATGAGGCAAGGTTGTGCTGTACGTCGATTTTCAGCGTCATCGTGCAGGCAGGCCCGAGTTGAACCTTAGATTCAGCCTATGCCGCGGCTTCTTTGCAGTTGTCGTAATTGTTCTTCACTCATGAAGTTACGAATGAAATCGATACGGGCTTCAAAGCGAATACGTTGTATTTCCTGGAGCTCGGGGACGCTTAGTGCCTGGCGCAACATGCCAATGCCACCGATCAGGTCGCCAATCATGAATCGGTATTCGGCCAAATAGTAGCGCGCCTCAGCGTCCTCACCGGCATCGGTGGCGGCACGAGAGATCAAACGAATCTGGCTTGGTGTGGGTGCTACGTTGTTGAATAAATCCAGCAACATCTCGTGGGCGAGATCTGCTTCGCCGGTCTGAAGTAGAGCCCTGGCGTAGTGAATGATCAACGGCGCATTCCGCGGCGAAAGTTCCCTGGTGTCTTCAAAAGTTGACAGTGATTCACTGGTCAGGTCCATAGCCAGTAGCGAGTCGGCAAGTCCAATGCGATAACCAATGACTTCCGGCTCCTTATTGGACAGCTCTTCAAAAATTCGATTCGCTTCCAGGTTTCGTCCCGCGCGAAGATAGGCGACCGCGCGACCATAGCGTTCCACATCCGACTGAAACTGGTATGCCTCGCGTTCGAAAAAACGCACGGCGGCTTCGGGCGTATCTTTGCCAGCGACAATAACCCGAGCGCGGGCGATTCCATAGGTTACGCTGTCTGCGGTATGTACGGGCGGGTAGTCACGCGCACGACCCCTTGCTTCAGCAATTCGGGCGCTGCTGACCGGGTGGGTTCTCAGGAACTCGGGAAGGCGAGATTCCAGTGGTGCCGTGCCTCTTGAGATCACTTCAAAAAAGGATCCCATGCCCTGCGGGTCGAAACCGGCCGCAGCCAGCGATGATATGCCGACCCGGTCTGCTTCATACTCGTTCGCGCGGGTAAAATTGATCTGTTGCTGGGCAGAAGTGCCCTGGGCAACGGCGATTGCGCCTTGCACGGCATCGCCGCTGGCACCTGCGGCTCCTGCAATCATCGCGCCCAGCATCATCGCGGTGGTTAAAATGCTCTGGCGCTGATTGGCGTGAACTCGGCGTGCGATATGTCGTTGCGTAACGTGGGCTACCTCGTGGGAAATAACGCCGGCTAATTCGTCTTCACTTCGGGTTGCCTCAAGAAGCCCGCTGTGAACGCCGATAAATCCACCGGGCAGGGCGAAGGCGTTGATGGCGGAATTATCAATGACGAAGAACGTAAAGTGGTGGTCGCCGTCAGAGTTTGCCTGCGCCGCCAGCCGATAGCCGATTTCGTTGATGTACTCGTTAACCTGGGCATCATCCTCAAGGTCTCCGCTGGCCCTGATCTGGCGCATGATGGACCGGCCAATCTGCGCTTCGTCATTTTTGGAAAGTGTGGCATCAGCAGGACTGCCAATGTCCGGCAGTTTTATCTCTGCCGCACGCACGTTAAACGTGAGTGTCATGGCAACGCTCACGGTGGCCAACAAAGACTTGTTAAGCCATTCGTTAAACGGAAATTTGAATTTTGCTGCAGGCATTGTTTAATCCGACCACGACGATCCTTTCATGTTCCCGATTGTACGCTATAGATTGGATGCACGGGCCGCGCTGTGCGTTACAAGCCGCAGCAGGTTTTACACAAGTGATTGAACTTTAAGTTATTATGGCGCTGGTGCTCTGATTACGAAGACGAAACGCCTACGCCGGAGTTGCTTTGTTTTTTTGTCCGGGCTATGGCTTGACGGGTTCCAGGATGGAATCCAGGTTGAGCTGCTCGCACAGGTCGTGAAAATCGTCCCTGAGCTGGGCGATCGGCATGGAAGCTGGGATGCTGACGGCCATCTGGATCGAAAACATCGGCGCGCCGGTGTGTGGTGCCGCATAACTGCGCGTCAGCAGGTCGGATATTTCGATCTTTCGCGTGGCGAAGAATTCTGACAGGTTGAAGACGATACCGGTCTGGTCCAGGCAAACGACATCGACGCCATAGGGGACGCAGTCTTCGTGATCGCTACGATCGCCGGTTTTCTTGAGGTTGATGCTCAGATTATGATCTTTGCTGAGCTTCTCCAGGGCCTTTTCGAGCTTGGTTGGCGTATGCCAGTTGCCCGAAATCAGCATTAATACCGCAAATTCCGCCCCGAGAGAGGTCATGCGGCTTTCCTCTATGTTGCCACCGCAATCGAGGATCGCTTTGCTCAAGTCCTTGACGACGCCGGGTCGGTCTTTACCAACTGCTGATAAAACAATGAGTTGTG
>QIHS01000365.1 GCA_003229095.1 Woeseia sp.
ACATTCGTGCCATCACTGGCAGCGATATTCGTGCGATCACCGGCAGCGACATTCGTGCCATCACTGGCAGCGATATTCGTGCGATCACCGGTAGCGACATTCGTGCCATCACTGGCAGCGACATTCGCGCCATTACTGGCAGTGACGTTCGCCTACTAATTGTTGGAAACATCGATTTCATCGCCAACGACTTCATGTCGGTCCTCGGTCAGACAGTATTTGTCGATGGGGCGAGTATCGGTGGCTTCGCGGTTGGTTCCTCCGTCGCGGTTTACGGGTCTTTTAATATCGATTCCGGAAGCATTGAAGATGCGGCAGTGTTGGATGCCGGTATTGCTGGTTTCGGTTTAGATTCACCGTCATTGCTGACTGGTTTTGTCGATTCGGTCGACTACGCCAGGGGCCTGGCAGTGATTAGCGGTATGACGGTTGACTACACGGCATTGCTCGCAGACGGATCTGCGCCGAGTGTTGGGGATGTGGTTGCAGTTTCCGGGCGTGCGTATCCGAGCATCGGCACGCTGGTTGCTGAACCCTATTAACGATTGTGGTTAGCCAAAGATTTTAGGCGAAAAAAAGTCGGCGTCCTTGCCGACTTAGATCTCGTATCTCACTAGGAAATGCGAGGGTTGGAGAAGCCGCCTCTGAGCGATTAGATGCGACTCGGAGGCAACTATAGGAGGGTCATAGCGCCATTGCTGTGACCAGTCTCACAATAAAATTCGTGTTAAAAAGAAAGGGCGCCTCTTGGCGCCCTTATTGTTAAATGCAGTTGGATTAAGTAAAACGAATGTCTATTTCTCTGCTGCCAACCGAATTTCAGCGATATATGCCTGCAGCTTTTCATTCTTGAGCGCGTTCAGAATTTCATCACGGGCAGTCTCAAATGTTGCCGGGATAGACTGCTTTGATTCTTCGCGCAGGATGACATGCCAGCCGAATTCTGTTTGCACAGGCTCTGAATTGTATTTTCCATCTTCGAGAGCAGCGACTGCCTGAGCGAACAACGGCACCATGGCATCCGGTGAAAACCAGTCCAGGTCGCCGCCATTGGGCGCGGTCGTTCCAATTGATTTTTCAATCGCAAGTTCAGCAAAATCTGCCCCATCATTGAGTTGCGTAACAATGTCTATGGCCTCTCCCTGGGTTTGAACAAGAATGTGGCGCGCTTTGTAGTCCAGCGGTGACATCCTGCTGACCAGCATGGCGTATTGCTCCTGAAGTTCTTCGTCAGTAACAACGACATTTGCCAGATACTCGGTTGCCACTTCTCGTGCTAACAGGCCACGCGTTTGCAACTCAATCTGTGCCGCAATTTTCGGGTTTGCGGCAATCACGTTCGCATTTTCCTGCGTAGACAAGACGTAGATGTCACGCAGTTCCAGCATCAGCCCTTCTCGCTGCTCGGAGGTCGCCTGAACACCGGGCCCGCCGAGACGGCCTTCAAAATAGACATCGACCACCGCGCTATCCACATCTACGCCGTTGACGGTAAATATAGTGTCAGCACCTGCTGGCACAATCGAGAGCATGCCAACTACTGCCATGGAAATTGCTGTTAATTGTGTTCCGCGGTTACCAGAACCTTTCAAAAAATCCATCGTTGAATTCCTGCATTGATAATAAAAAGAGATTGATTAACGCTCTGATGGTGCCAGCGCTTTAATCCGGAGCGCATGAATATCGCTTTGCAGCATTTTTGCCAGCGCATCATAGACCATTCTGTGTCGAGTAATACGATTGTGACCATCGAATGCGGCGGACACAATGGTCACGTCAAAATGTCCTTTTCCGTCTTTGGCGCCTTCGTGGCCCGCATGAAGTTGACTTTGATCTTTGACCAATAGTTCCGTTGGTTCGAATTCGCGCTCAAGTTCTTCACGAATCGAGGCCACCCGCGCGTCGTTCACGGCAAGACTTGCTTAAACGGTTTTACGGTCACATTCGCATAGACGCCGGCGGCCACATAGGGGTCTTCAGCCGTCCAGGCCTTTGCGTCCTCTAGTGAGGGGAATTCTGCGACGATCAGGCTGCCGGTAAAGCCTGCCTCACCTGGGTTCTCGGCATCGATCGCCGGATGCGGGCCTGCGACCAGTAGGCGTCCATCTTCAACCAGGTGCTGTAGCCGGGCGAGGTGGGCATCCCGAGTCTTTATTCTCAGCGGTAAGCTGTCTGCAACGTCTTCACTGATAATGGCATACCACATATTTATTGCCCCGAGTCATTTGCCGCTGGTTCGTTTTCTCGTGCGATAAGTGTCAGCCAGACGCTTTGCAAGATCACAAAAATGACGGTGATGCCAAGCATACCGAACAACTTGAATTTCACCCAGAATGCTTCGCTGTAGGAGTAGGCTACATACAGATTGAGTGCGCCGACGAAGACGAAAAATAAGACCCAGGCCAGATTCAGGCGGATCCATTGGGCTGGCTTCAATTCTGCTGCACCACCCAGCATTCTTTCGATAACGGATTTGTCGCCAATATATTGACTCCCCAGAAATACAGCGGCAAACGCCCAATTGAGGACAGTCGGTTTCCAGAACAGGAATGTCGGGTTTCTAAACGCCAGGGTCAGGGCGCCGAACACCAGGACCAACGCTGTAGACGCCGCGTAAATGCGATTGAATTTCCTGGTGCGCAGCCACTGCAGACCCAGGGCAATCGGCATCACCAGCATCAAGACGCCTGTCGCATAGAAAAAATCGCCCTTTACCAAATAGGCAGCAAAAAAAGCAATGACGGGTATGAAATCGAGGAGAAATTGCATGGGTATTCAGTGTCTGGGCGACCCTCTTGAGTGACCTTGCGGGAGCCGGATAATAGCCTGTTTGGCACAGCGATTGAAATTGCATGATTTAGCTGCGCAGTCGTCAAAATCTGCGGCTACAATTCTCGTATGGCACGATTGTTGGAAATTCACCCGTCAAATCCGCAACCGCGACTCGTCGCAGAGGCTGTGGCGACGATTCGTAAAGGGGGGCTCATCGCCTACCCAACCGACTCGAGTTTTGCCCTTGGGTGCCATATTGGTAACAAAGGGGCGCTGGATCGTATTCGCAGAATTCGCCAGACAGACAAGAATCACAATTTCACCCTGGTTTGCAGTGACCTGTCGGTCATCAGTCAATTCGCAAGAGTGGAGAACTGGTCATACCGGTTGATCAGATCACTCACGCCGGGGCCTTACACTTTTATCCTGCCGGCGACCCGGGAAGTGCCCAAGCGCCTGCAAAATCCGAAACGTCGCACAATTGGCCTGCGCGTCCCGGATCACAAGATTGTCCATGCAATGCTTGAATCAATGGGCGAACCCATTATGAGCTCGACCCTGACATTGCCGGGAGACGAGCTGCCGTTAACCGATATTCATGAGATCGAGGAAAAAATCGGCAACGACATCGATATGATCATCGAAGGAGGTGCCACAGGCATCAGGCCTACGACTGTAATAGACCTGTCCGGCGAGTCGATCGAGATTTTGCGTGTTGGACTGGGCGACGTCAGTTCGCTGGTTTAGCAGGCATCCAGACAGCAGAATGTTCTGGACTTCAACGGCCTTTAGTACGCTAAAATGCGGCGTGACCGCATGAGACTCGTATGAAAATCGTATGAAACCCGAATTGACAGTTCTGACCAGCAAAGACGCGCCCAAACCTGAATCGACAGAGCCGCTGAATCCCTCGCAGGGAGAGATGCCGTTTGCGGTCGTCGATGGTGAGCCGGTGACGGAACTGCCGCAGGACCTCTATAT
>QIHS01000171.1 GCA_003229095.1 Woeseia sp.
TGCCATATCTGACTGAAAGTGGGTGAGCAATGAGTTCACGCAAAGCATTTGCACTTCGTATTGACGAGCGTACCCTGGCAGCAATGCACCGGTGGGCGGAAGACGATCTGCGCAGCCTGAATGCGCAGATAGAATTCGTTCTGCGTGACTCGTTACGACGAGCCGGGCGACTGCAAAAGTCGGGCAAGAAAAAGGATTAACAGGCGATTGCGAACTATCAGGTTACAATTGCCCGCATGAATCTACTTGCCTTGTTGTTGATTTTGATGGCGCTTATCGTGGCGGCGTGTGTTTTCTATGTTGCCTGGGAGTTTTCTTCAGGAAAATTCGAAGAGCGAATGGAAAAAAAACCGGGCGAATCGAAAGAGTCGAATGATTCACCCGGTTCCTAGCCTGGACTAGTTTCCTAGCCTGGACTAGTTGTGTCCGGAACCTGATCGGTGATTCCGACTGGATCCTGATCTGCTGCTGCGCTTCGAACCCGAGCTGCGGTGGTTATTCGAACCCGAGCTGCGGTTGTGGTTAGAACCCGAGCTGCGATGGTTCGATGAGCGGCTCTCGTGATTGCCAGACGGTGCGCGTTGCTGGTTGTGTCGGCTCGACGGTGCCGCCGCTCGCGAAGGTGCCTGGTGTTGAGCGCGCGGTGTACTTTGGGATCGCGACGCAGGTCGCTGAACATTCGGTGCCCTGGCTCGCGGTGATGGTGCTACACGTTGTTGCCGATGGTTTGACTGACGGCTGTCCGAGGACGAAGCCGAACGATTCGCTTGATGCTGCGTGGCAACTCGGCCCTGGTGCTGGGATGGTCTGGCGACGGTTCTTGTGGCATTCGATGTTGATCGACGTGAATTCTGACGATTGGACGTCGGTCGCGCCGTTGTCCGTGTCGAAGTCGTCCGTGAACTCGATGCACCATGATCGTCGCTTCTGTCACGGAAACGAACCTCCGGGCGCGCGTCGGCGTTCGAGCGGCTCCGGGTGGATGCCGTTCGATTCGGTGACACCCGGCTACGATTGTCTGCGTCGAGTGCTCTGGCTCGATTGTGCTGATCACCTGAATTCGACCTGTTTCGATGGTCTGAAGAGTTGGACTGGCGATTATGATCCCGACCGCTGGCAAAGCCTGCTCTCGAACTGTGGTTAGTGGTACTGCGGTGACGGCCACTGTCATTTCGCTCGCGCAGATTCAGGTTCAATCGCCCATTGTGCCGATTGTCCAGCTGACTGCGCCCGGCACTGTGATCTCTGCGCCGTTCGTTGCTGCCCGGTGGGTAGTGAATGTTGCGCACACTTGGCTCATGTTGACGCGAACCGGCGCGATGCCTCGGGCGCCAGTGATCGCCGCTGCCGTATCGATTATATGATGATGCATACCCACCGCCGCCATACCACGAGTTGTAAAGGCTAATACTCCGATGCCGATAGTGGTGACCGTAGTACCTTCGGCCGTAGTAGGGATGCCCCAGGTAACTCGGGTGATAAACGTTCAGGTAATTGTTTCCCCAGCCAATCGAGAATGCTGTGGTGACTCCCCAGAACTGACCGGTGACCGATCGGGTATGGATAGTAGTAACTGGGATAGGCGCTGGGGTAGTAGTAGTACACGGGCCGCGGCTGATAGACGACCATTTCTGCCGGCTCATAATAAGGAACGTAGATGATATCTTCATCGATAGGCGTGATCTCGATGATGCCCTCGTCATTAGATACCGTCTGGTACTCGTCCGTTTTCAGGTTGCCGGCCGCATAAGCGCGATCTCGAAACGCCTCGACCGCACTAATGACTTCACTCTGCTGACTGATCACAGCCTCGCCCAGGCGCCACATCCAGTCGATGTCGCCATCCATCATCTGAATCACTTCAGGGTAATTGAGGAGAGCAATGACGGAATCGTCCCAGTCATCATCCGGCTTCAATGAGCTGTCAGATTTCAGGCGCTCGATGAAACGGGCTGCCTGAACCACTTCGAGCGGATAGGTCGATGCCGGCAAAACAATTGCCAGAAGGTCATCAGGATAGAGCGCGATTGGGCCAACCAGTGTTTCCAGTTCGACGACCGAAAGTATCTGGCTCGCTGGGGATTCAGATGCGTTGCCGGCACCATTGGCCTCGCTGTATGTGCCAACAGGATTGCCGTCTTCGTCGACAGGAACCTGTGCAAATGCGCTGCCTGATGCAGACAGTACAAGAAACGATACAAGGCAGAGTTTGCTGTTGAGTTGTGCAATCAACGTCTGGCCGTTCATGGTGGGCCTCCTGGCTTTGGCGTACGCGGTGCGCGCACTCTCACTCATGTTGAGACCAATACTACGCGACCTTACCTGAATGGTCGCTTAACTTTTCATCTTGCCAGGTTTCGTTTGAAAACAGCAACTTAGCTTGCAGCCAGAAATCATTCGGGGTCATCACCACCGTGCCAGGATATAAATTTCCAGGAAATACCGTCGCGCACAAGAACGTCGGTGTAGCGACCATTGCTCATAACAGTCGTTTTGTCCCGCGACTGGACCGCCAGGGTGTACAGGTAGTGAACAACGGCCATATCGCCATGAACGACGATAGAGAGTGGAAACAATTCGTGAATCAGACCCTTATTTTGGTCTCTGTTGAAGCGACTCCACATGCGAGTAGATGCTTTGCTGCGCGGCGCTGGCGAGGATGTCGGCCAGCCCATAAAGTCGGCCGATAACATCTCATCTACCCAGCCATCGTTACCGCGTTCTTCTTCAGTCCAGATTCGTTCGACAGCCGCCCACACAGTTGCATGATCATCGACAGACTCCTGGGCAACGGCAGGAGCGGTGGCAAGCACGGAAACCGTCACAATAGCGGCGCAAAACGTGTGCAGTGGATTCATTGCCTCATTGCCTTTAAGTCATTGCATATCAACGATTTGGCCAGTCTATATGGAATAAAACCGGCCAGACCGGACCTGCAACTCATTTCAACCGATTGGCGGCCCGATGAAGTCGGCAAGACTGTCCCGGTTCGAATCGTCAAAGACGATCTCGCCATACAAACGCTTCAGGTCATTGGCAGTGAGGTATGCCGGGTGATGAACTTCAGTAATCGTGGCATATGTATAGCTGCGTTCGTCCTTCTCAGCGACAAACAAATAAACATGGGTTGCCAGCACTTCTGGCAGCTCGATTCGCATCCGATTGGCGATTGTAAGGTAGCTCGCGGGAACCTCAAGTTCACCAATAAACAGATGCTGTTTGTTTATCGACCAGCCCCCGTCCCTGAAGGTGGTGCCAATAGACTGGCCTGATTCGATCAGCGCATGCTCACGGCCGAATGCGTCTCCGGGTACACGGATGAAATCCACTACAGCGTAAGTGCGTGTGACCTTTTGGCCATTGGTGTTGCTAAACAGGCTGCTCACTCTTCGTTGAGCATTGCTCTCGATGATGTCCACGCCATAGTTGCCGAATGTGCGCTCAATACGCTCGCTGTTGAGCGAAGGGTTGCTGGCGGCACAGGAGGCAAGCGTCCATGCAGCGGCAAGCAACAGACCCAAAATTCGAGCATTAACAAAGAAAAAGCGTTTATTAACAATTTGATACAAGAGTATTCTCAGGTAAGTTATTACACTAGCGCAGGCGATCCGGGTTTAATCGGGCGCAGCTCCCGCGTAGGCTTGTGGATCTGTTTGTAGTTTGAATCTTGTGCGTCCGTTGAGCAACCTAAGGCTTGGAAATTGTCTGAAGAATACCTCTGTTATCGATGCGGCCAAACGCTCGCCAAATTGACGCTGCCGTTATCGCGACGTGATGAGTGTCCATCTTGTCTGGCGCAAGTACACGTTTGCCGTATGTGCCGGTTTTATGACCGGTCCGCAATCAATCAATGTACCGAAGACGATGCAGAAGAGGTGCAGGATAAAGAGAAAGTCAATTTCTGCGAGTGGTTCAAACCGGATTCAGATGCTTTTGATCCACAGCAGGCCGCACTCGAAGTTCGAGCCAGGTCGAATCTGAACGCACTATTCAGCGATGACACGGCAGCAGGTGCCGATGAAGAATCTGCTTCGAATAGTGCAGAGGACTTGTTCAGGTGACGATGTGACCGTTTCCCGGCGAAAATTTCTAACCATGTCTTCTGCAATGCTGGCAGCACCTGTTTTGCCGGCGTGTAGTGGCCCAAGCGTGATTCCGACAAACGGAATTCCACGTAGTGCCTATGATGACAACTCCACCGCTGAGCAGGTGACCGAGCGTATTGATCTTTCGGGCAAGATCGTTGTTGTGACCGGTTGCAACTCCGGCATCGGCTACGAGACGATGCGCGTTCTCGCTTTGCGCGGCGCACATGTCATTGGCACCGGGCGAACGATGAAAAAAGCGATTGCAGCTTGTGAATCAGTGGCTGGCGAAACGACGCCAATGCAACTGGAGCTGTCAGATTTCGATTCTGTATCGGCCTGTGCCAAATCGATAGCCAATATTGATGCCCCGATCGACGTTCTTGTTTGCAATGCTGGCATGTATGGCGGTGATCGCGAACTGGTCAACGGCGTTGAAAAGCAGTTTGCCGTCAATCACCTGGGACATTTCCTGCTGGTCAACCTCTTGCTCGAGCGCCTTTTTCTTGCTCAACAGGGTCGTGTCGTTGTGGTATCGAGCCGCGCGGCCTACGGCAGCGCCCCTGAAACGGGCATTCTTTTCGACGACCTGAGCATGCAGAATCGATACAGTGCGGGCCTTGCCTACGGACATTCGAAACTTGCTAATGCCCTGTTTTCCCTTGAGCTTGCGCGGCGCCTCGAAGGAACGCGCGTGACCTCCAATGCCCTCCATCCGGGCGTTATTCGAACCAGGATTGTGCGCCACGAGTCGTTTTTATTGCGGACGGGCTTTAGCTTGTTAAGCAAGATCGCAGGCAAGTCAGTCGAGGAGGGCGCTGCCACATCATGTTTTGTTGCAAGCCATCCGTCGCTGTCGACAACCAGCGGGCGCTATTTCGAAGATTGCAACGCTGTCACTGTGGTGGGTGACAGTCACATGCACGACACCGAACAGGCCGCGCGATTGTGGCAGGAATCAGAACGACTGACCCGTGAATATTTGCCACCAACATCTGCCCGGATCAACACACGATGAGTGACAGAGCCCTGGTGGTCCTGTCCGGCGGGCAGGACTCGACGACTTGCCTGTAT
>QIHS01000521.1 GCA_003229095.1 Woeseia sp.
AGGCATCAGATCGGCATTTTCCGTTCAACGAGGGTAAGTTTGTGAATCATCGGGCTTAGCGTCGGTCAAACCATATAGTCTGATCGGCGCAGGGCGCTTCGGTTATAGTGCGGCGCAGTTGCGAATCAAAAACAAATGCAGGACGGCGTAGAATGAATTATCTGTACGGGTTGCTCAACCTGGATTTCCTCGGCTACATCCTTGCCACTGTCATTATGGTGATGGCGGTGACTCTGTACCTGCATCGCGATCAGGCACACCGGGCAATCGACCTGCACCCGGCGCTGCGGCATTTCTTTCGATTCTGGATCTGGTGCACATCGGGAATGCTGACGCGGGAGTGGGTTGCGGTGCATCGCAAGCATCATGCCTTTTGTCCTCACAGTCCGCGGGTATTCGGCTTGCGGAAAGTCCTTTTGGAAGGCGCCGAGCTTTATCGCGAAGAAAAAGACAATCGGGAAACGGTTGAAAAATATGGCAGAGGTGCGCCAAACGACTGGCTGGAGAAAAACATCTACCTGCGAGTACCTTATGGCGGCATAATTATAATGGTGGTGGCCGACCTGCTGCTCTTCGGTGTCCCTGGCATCATCATCATCGCTATTCAGATGACTGCAATGCCGGTCTTCGCCGCGGGTATCATCAACGGACTGGGACACTTCACCGGCTATCGAAATTTCGAATGCGACGACGCGTCGACCAACATCGTTCCCTGGGGTTTGCTGATTGGCGGCGAGGAGTTGCACAATAATCACCACGCCTTTCCCACCTCGGCGAAATTTTCGATACGTCGCTGGGAGTTTGACATTGGCTGGCTGTATATCAGGGTTTTAAGTTTTCTGCGCCTGGTAAAAATTAACAGAGTCGCACCGCGACCTGTTATTGATCATCGCCCTGACAAGCAACCCGATGTCGAGACGCTGACCGCCATCATCGTCAACAGAATGCACGTATTGCGGGACTACACACGACAGGTCACGTTGCCCGTGTTGCGTACTGAGCGCGCATTGGCCGAAGACAGTAGTTTGTTCAAACGGGCGAAAAAGTTGTTGGTACGACGAGCGGCAATGCTGGACGAAAAATCAAGCGCCCGACTTGGCGATCTTCTTGCCAGGAGCGCGGCACTTCGCACGGTTCACGACTACCGAGAAAAACTGTCAGCCATCTGGAGCGGCAAGAACGTGAGCAATGAAAAGTTGCTGGATCAGCTGAAAGATTGGTGCCACGAAGCGGAAGCAAGTGGCATTCAGGCGCTGGAAGACTTTGCAGATCGCCTTCGTTCCTATCAATTGGCGCCTGCCTGATTTGCTTGCTGTCTCAACCTGAGCAAGTAGACAAGAACAAGTCGAGATAAAAATCAGCCAAAAAAAATCCCGCTTCGAGCGGGATTTTCTTATTTAATTTTTGCTTCCTTGTACATCACGTGTTTTCTGACCACGGGGTCGTATTTCCGTGTTTCCAGTTTCTCCGGATGCAGTCGCTTGTTCTTGTCGGTCGTATAGTAGTGTCCAGTGCCGGCACTGGAGACGAGTTTGATTTTTTCACGCATGACTTGTCTTCTCCTTTTTGACTAAGTGTGCCCGACTAAACGCGCTGGCCCTGCTCACGCATGTCCGCAAGTACTTTCTCGATGCCGTGCTTGTCGATGATTCGCATACCTTTGTGAGATACGCGCAGCCGCACATAGCGCTTCTGGGATTCGATCCAGAATCGCTTGTATTGCAGGTTGGGCAAAAAGCGCCGCCGCGTCCTGTTATTTGCGTGAGAAACGTTATTGCCGCTCTGCGGTCGCTTCCCCGTGACCTGACAAACCCTGGACATCGTTTTAAGTCTCTGTAGAAATAAGGATGCCCGCGCGCGGCGGACAAAGAGCGGGACTTTATACCAGCCCCGGCAACGCTAATCAAGCGCGTTTCGGGGTGGATCAGAGCAGCCCACGCGAGGCCAGCGACGTGGTGACGCCATCGCCGATCACGAGGTGGTCGAGAAGGCGAATGTCCACCAGTTCCAGGGCAGATTTGACCCGCCGGGTAATGCGTTCGTCGGCCTGGCTCGGCTCGGCAATGCCTGAGGGGTGATTATGGGCGAGGATAATGGCGGCGGCATTGACCGCGAGCGCCTGTTTGACAACTTCTCGCGGATAGACACTGGTGCCGTCGATGGTACCGCGAAAAAGCTCCTCAAAGCGGATTACGCGATGACGATTGTCGAGGTACAGACAGCAAAATACCTCGTGCGGCCTGTCCCTGAGTCGGGCGAGCAGGAAGGTTTCTGTGTCGGCCGGGCTGCGGATGGCTGCGCCAATTGGCAGCGTCTGCTCGAAATACCGGCGTGCGAGTTCGCGGATCGCCCGAAGTGTTGCGAGGCGAACCTTGCCAACACCGTGCGTCGCGCCCAGATCGCTCCTGGTGGCATTCAGGACGCCACGCAGACTGCCGAAACGCGTAAGCAGTCGCTGTGACAGGGTCATTGAATGTCGCGGTTGCGGGCCACGCTGGCTGGGCTGTAAAAGGATCGCCAGCAGCTCGGCCTCGGACAGCGAATCGGCGCTGTCATTGACGAGCCTCGAAAGTGGCGGGCGTTGTTCGGTTGAATCCAGACGCTGCATGGACGGTCCTTGTCCTGAAGTGATGGGTTGATCTTGCAAGACTGATACTCGCCGAGTGCAGATTCAAGCTGCAAATCAGGCCATGAATGGCCTTTATTGCCGAAAAGGTTAGCTAAATGCCCGGTAGAAGCGGACGCTGTGTCAAAGCATTTTTCGTCGTGCCACTGTTTCTGGATATCCATATCCCTTTATCTTCCGCAGGAAAACCTGAACCAAATTCTCGTATTTGAATTCGCTGTGCTGATTCATGGTTTCTGCCTATTGCTGTTTTCGAACTACAGCTCGGTGTTCATCGCTAGTGTTGGTTTCAGGGAACGGGAAAAACTGGCCATCGAGACAGGTCTGCGCTGTATTGCTTATGTCGTTATATTCAGCATCGTCGTCACCGGGCTGGACATGCCCACCAACGTGGCTATATGGTCGTTCTGCCTGCCAACGCTGTTGTTGGGATGCTCAATCTTAAAGCCAAAATGATATTCCTGGACAGTGTCCTTTCCTTTGCCCTTGTCCTCGCGCTAAGCTTTCGGGCCAACCACTTTAGACCGACCTCATGAGCGCACAAAAAATCATTCTCGGTATCACTGGCGGCATCGCCGCCTATAAGACCCCGGAGCTCATTCGGCGCCTTAAAGATCGTGGTGCAGAGGTTCAGGTGGTGCTGACCCATTCCGCTCGCGAATTCGTAACAGAAACCACGCTGCAGGCCGTTTCCGGCCAGCCCGTGCGCGCAAACCTGTGGGACAAGCAGGCGGAGGCGGCCATGGGACACATTGAACTGGCACGTTGGGCCGATCTTGTCCTGATCGCGCCAGCGACGGCAGAAATCATGGCCAGGCTGGCTGCCGGCTCAGCGTCGGATTTGCTGACCACTCTCTGTCTTGCGACCGAGGCGCCGGTCGTCATTGCGCCTGCCATGAATCATGTCATGTGGTCGAACATTGCTGTGCAGGACAACAGAAAGACGCTTCTGCAGCGGGGCTTGAAAATTCTCGGTCCGGCGAGCGGAGATCAGGCGTGCGGCGAAACCGGCCCAGGTCGCATGCTTGAGCCAAACGAAATTGTCGCAGCCGTAACCGCGCCAGCGGCAGTCAATGATTTGCCGTCACTGTCACTTGGCGGAAAAACAGTGCTTATCACCGCAGGCCCTACGCGGGAGGCGATTGACCCTGTTCGATTCGTGAGTAACCGAAGTTCCGGCAAAATGGGTTTCGCATTGGCGGTAGCGGCGAAGCAGGCAGGTGCGCGCGTCGTCCTGATTAGCGGTCCGGTGAGCATCGAAACGCCAACCGGAGTCGAGCGTATTGATGTGGAAAGTGCGAAAGACATGTTCGCAGTGACGCATGAACAGGTTGATGACGCCGATATTTTTAT
>QIHS01000520.1 GCA_003229095.1 Woeseia sp.
CGTCTATCGCGCATATGGGTTTCGTGACCCTCGGTTTTTTCCTGTTGTGGTCAACGACCGATGGCAGCGGAGCCGAACTTGGCATGACCGGCGGAGTCGTGCAGATGGTGTCACACGGCCTCGTGTCGGGCGCGATGTTCCTGTGTGTTGGCGTTCTTTACGACCGTGTTCACAGCCGGCAGATCGCCGACTACGGCGGGGTCGCAAATACCATGCCGATATTCGCCGCGTTCATGGTGCTGTTCGCGTTGGCCAATGCCGGATTGCCGGGCACCTCAGGTTTCGTCGGCGAGTTCATGGTGATCATCGCCAGTTTCAAGGCGAACTTCTGGTATGCATTCCTCGCGGCAAGCACTTTAATCCTCGGCGCGGCCTATACGCTCTGGATGGTCAAACGTGTCGTCTACGGGGAAGTGACCAGCAAGAAAGTCGCGGAACTGCTGGATCTCAATACACGTGAATTCATTGTGCTGGGCATTCTTGCGTTTGCAGTGTTGTTCGTGGGTCTTTGGCCCGCACCACTGGTCGACATGATGTCGGTGACCGTTCGTGAACTTCTCGAACAGGTCGGTCAAAGCAAGCTGGCTGGGTTATAGGAACGGTGGATATGATATTTGGCAGTTTTTCACCGGCAGCACCCGAGATCACTTTGCTGATCCTGATTTGCGTCGTGCTCCTCGTCGACCTGTTTGTCACGGATAAAGAACGCACAACGACTTTCCGTTTGACGCTTGCGTCGCTCGCCATCACGGCGTGGTCTGTTTTGGCAAGTGCACCGGAGGCGCAAACGCTGCTCTTTGATGGCAGTTATGTCAGCGACGCATTGTCGCAGTTGCTCAAACTTTGCGTAATCGGCACCGTTGCTCTCGGTTTCCTGTACTCGCGTGATTACCTGCGCCAAAACGACCTGATGAAAGGTGAGTACTACCTGCTCGGTCTTTTTGGCTTGTTAGGCATGATGATCATGATATCGGCCAACAGTTTTGACGATGTACCTGGGCATGGAGACGCTCGCCTTGTCGCTCTACGCGCTGGTTGCATTCGATCGAAACTCAGCGACATCGGCAGAGTCGGCAATGAAATATTTTGTCCTCGGTGCCATCGCGTCCGGTTGTCTGCTGTATGGCATCTCCTGGGTTTACGGCATCACTGGCAGCCTGCAGTTTCATGAGATTGCGATTGCGATCCAGAACAACGACATCAATAGCGTGCCGTTGTGGTTCGGCATGGCATTCCTGATCGTGGGCATTGGCTTCAAGTTTGGCGCAGTACCGTTCCATATGTGGCTGCCTGACGTCTATCAGGGCGCTCGAACGCCGGTAACACTGTTCATCGCCTCAGCGCCCAAACTCGCAGCACTGGCGCTGATCCTGCGCATTCTTGCGGGGGGGCTTGGCCACCTGCATGAAGTCTGGCAGGGCATGATCATGGTGCTTGCGGTGTTGTCGCTTGTGGTTGGCAATGTCGTTGCAATTGCTCAAACAAACATCAAACGGATGCTCGGTTATTCTGCCATTGCGCATGCCGGATTTATTCTAATCGCCGTGTTTACCGGCACCCAGGAGGGCTACTCGGCGGCACTTTTCTATACGGTTACCTATGTGGTGATGGCCGCTGGCGCCTTCGGTATGGTCATTCTCCTGAGCCGGCAGGGCTTCGAAGCCGAAAACCTGAGTGATTTCAAGGGTCTGAATGCCCGCAGCCCGTGGTTTGCCCTGATGATGATGTTCTTCATGTTTGGCATGGCCGGGGTGCCGCCGTGGGTCGGGTTCATCGCCAAGCTGAATGTCATCAGTTCTGTCCTGAACGCCGGTTTTCCGATTCTTGCGATCATCATGGTGCTGGCCTCGGTCATTGGCGCGTTCTACTACCTGCGCGTGATCTGGTATATGTATTTCGATTCAGCCGAGGATCGCTCGGTGTTGCAGGCCGACCTTGACACGCGTGTTGTTCTCAGCGTAAACGGTGCGGCAGTGCTGGTACTTGGCATTATTCCGGGCTGGCTGCTGAGCCTTTGTATCGACGTTATCCGGCAAGTCTACTAGCGTCGACTCATTGGCGGATTGAGCTTGTCAAAACGAGGCGCAGTGCGTATTATCGCGGCCCTCTGATGCGGGGTGGAGCAGTCTGGCAGCTCGTCGGGCTCATAACCCGAAGGTCGCAGGTTCAAATCCTGCCCCCGCTACCAAAAAAATACACCGGTCCCTTGAAAGGGGGCCGGTGTTTTTTTTCGCCCGCGCGAGGGACAGAATTTTCACTTGAGGGGAAGCATGTTCACCCGCAGCCGCAGCGACGCACGTATCGCGATCAGCGGCAAAAGCAACCAGAGCGCGAAGCGCGGAGGGCGAAATCCTGCCCCCAGCCTTTGTCTCTGCAGGAGTCTGGTATTGACTCGAACTCGATCTGCCTATGCTAGGCTCTTTCCGGCGACAATGCCTGAGGAGATTGAGAATGAAAAAAATAGCGATCATAGGCTGCGTGTTGATTTTGGCGGCCTGCCAGCAGCCAACACCTGCGGACACAGGTGAGACCGACCTTGCTGTTATCCAGGGAATATACGATGCCTTCGCTGTGGGAGATGTAGAGTTCGTCGTCGCTGCGATGGCGGCGGACATCATCTGGAATGAAGCCGAGAATTTTCCGTATGCCGATGGCAACCCCTACGTGGGCTCGCAAGCCATTGTCGAGGGGGTGTTCGGGCGCATTGTAGCCGACTGGGACTATTGGGAGCTCGATCTTCAGGATAATCTCCAGGACGACAATCGAATTGCCTTTTTCGGCCGTTACAACGCCAAGCACAAAGAATCCGGCAAGACCATCAGTGCACAGTTTGTGCATGTCTGGGAAGTTGTGGATGGAAAGGCTGCGAGCTTTCAGCAGTACGCCGACACGGCACAGGTATTGGCCGCGATGCAAACCGAAGCAACCGAATAATCGAACGTCCACCGAGCACTATGAAAATAGGGACGCGCTCAGATTTTTGTAACTAGCGGCAAATGCTGCCCAACGGAAATGGCTCAATCTCGATCTGCATATAATTCGTATAGCGCGCCCCCGCTACCAAATGAACAAAGCGCTGGTTTTCCTCATCGGAAACCAGCGCTTTTTCGTATACGCATGTTAGCTCCTGTTTGACTTTCAGTTGCTGCCCAATAGTGGTACCAAAATGGTACTATAGAGAAATGCCGCCTAAGATCAGGGAATTGATACGTGAGCTCACTTCGGCGGGATTCGAGAATCGTGGCGGAAAAGGAAGCCACCGGAATTTTCGGCATCCCAAGGGTGTAAATATCACGGTGAGCGGTAGGACCGGCGATGATGCGAAGCACTATCAAATCCGGGATGTGAAACGAGCTGTTGAAATGGTGACGGATGAAGAAGCGTAATCAATATTTGAAAGTTGTTGAATGGTCCGAGGAAGACCAATGCTTCATTGGTCGTGTTCCTGGGCTGGCGCTGGGTGGTGTGCACGGCAAGAATGAGAAGAATGTATACGAAAAGCTCTGTGATCTCGTTGACGAATGGGTCGAAATATACGGCGAAGACAATACACCGTTGCCGCCCGCGACAGCCGGCAAGCAATATTCCGGGAAATTCAATCTAAGAGTCGGCGAGGAATTGCACGAGAGATTGGCAATTGAGTCAATGAAGGTTAGTGAGAGCCTCAACAGTTACTGCGTGAAGGTTCTGAAAGATGAATTTGGGTTATGACCCGATGGCCAGAATCAGCGGGACCTCCAGTGTCACGTTGGGCTCTGGGGCCCTTGCTAACGTACAAAGCGAGCCCCCGCTACCACATTTGAAAGGCCGATCCCCTTGCTGGGGTCGGCCTTTTTCATTTGGATTGGCCAAAAGTGAGCAGCCACCGTACGCTCGACAATAGTCCCGGTCTCCGCCATTATCGGCCAAGCTTCTTAAGGCACAATAAAAACAATGTCATTGTTCAACGAACTCAAGCGCCGCAAAGTTTTCCGTGTAGGCATTGCCTACGTGGTTATTGCCTGGCTAACCGCCCAGGTGCTGCAACTGGTGTTTGAGAGTTTTATTGCACCGGATTGGGTAATGAAAACGGTACTGGTGCTGCTGGCTGCCGGTTTGCCGATTGCGTTGTTTTTCGCCTGGGCCTTCGAGCTCACACCAGAGGGCTTGAAAAAGGAACAGGATGTCGACCGTTTAGAGTCTGCTACTCAAGTTTCCGGTCGCAAACTCGAAGTCGTCATCATCGGCGTCATGGCGATCGTAATTGCCTACTTTCTCGTAGATAAATTTGCATTGGTAGGTGACGATGCACCAAAGGGTGAAACGGTTACCGAGGACAAGCGATCTATTGCCGTGCTGCCGTTTGCCAACATGAGCGCGGACGAGGAGAACGAGTATTTTGCTGACGGCCTCAGCGAGGAAATTCTCAATCGATTGGCGCAACTTTCCGAGCTTCATGTGACCGGACGCACATCGTCTTTCAGCTTTAAGGATCGCAATGAGGATTTACGCAGCATTGGTGAGTTTCTCGGCGTAGCGCATATTCTTGAGGGAAGTGTCAGACGACAAGCGAATCAGGTCCGCGTAACCGCTCAGCTCATTCGAGCTCAGGCATCTCTGGTCTGACACGTTTGACGTCGAACTCGATGATGTCTTTGCCGTCCAGGACCAGATTGCCGAGAGTGTCGCCGAGGCTCTCGATGTTTTGCTGAGCGAACAATCGCGCAAGAGGATGCAGGACGTGGGCATTCGTGATGTGGAAGCCTTTGTAGCCTATCAGCGCGGTGTCGACTTATATCATCGAGCGCACGAAGTCGAAGGCATCGAGCGAATAGACAGGCTGGCGGAGGCGAATCGGTACTTTGACGAAGCGATCGCGCGTGCCACCAGTTTTTCCGCCGCCTATTTCCTCAAGTCCGATTATTTTGCTCACCTGGCCTTCCTGCAAGAGAGCAGTCTCGAACAGCAGCTAAGTGCGGTCGAGTCAGCCACGGAGGAGTTGGAGAAAGCCTCCCAGACTGCCAGTGATCCCAAATTACGGGCCATGATCGAAGTTGACGTTGCCCTTTACGGCGACGACTGGACGCGGCTTCGGTCAAACATGGAAGAGGCAGCACGACTACCGGGCTGCCGGACGCCTAATTGGCTGCCGAATTTCGCAGCGTTTTTTCCGACTCTGATTGAAAAGATTACGACGGACTGGAGGGCCTGTGAGCCGCTAACCGGTACGGCCGATGCCGAGAGCGCGCCGCCCGCGATGTACTTGGGACGGGCCGACGAGGCTCTCGCACTGATTGACCAGGGTATCCGTAAAGTCGGACCGCAAGTCTTTTTCAGAATCTATCGAACGAAGGTGCTAATCGCCTTGGGACGTTTTGACGAAGCACGGATTCAAGCAGAGTCAATCAAGAGTCAGTCCTCTCGCACAGATGCACTGGAAATCCTCATCCTGGCGGCCGAGGGCAAGCCCGAATTGGCAAAGCAGCGAGCGGAGCATTGGTTTGCGAAACACCCGGAGGAGCTGAGACAAGAAAGCAGCGAAAGTGTCGCATTGCTGATCGCCGCTGCAACGGGACAACGGCAACTGGCCAACCAGCTTGCCTCGGAATTGGATGGTCTCCCGGCCGGAACCATGTCGTTAACTCTCACCGTACACGGGTGTTTCTGCGGTGCGCCATTCGACATTGAATTCGCGCCGAACTTCCGGGCGCGCATCCAAGAGGCGGGGTTATCTTGGCCGCCATCATCTCCAATCAAATACCCGGCAAAAAGTTGGTGATCGATGTGACTGAATCGTCCGCCAACGGCCCGACTCCGGACATTTACGGAGTAGGGCGTCTAGAGCCGGGTAGCTATCA
>QIHS01000484.1 GCA_003229095.1 Woeseia sp.
ACTGGCCGACGGGCGTGTGCGTACGGGGATCTGGTCAGCCGATATTCGGGTGACCTTGTCTTTATTCACCTTTCCGGAGAGATACGGCAAACTCCTGTGCCTGTTCACGGCGCAGGGATATCGCATTGCCGTACATGCGCAACTCCAGCGGGTCACCACCAATCGCCGCGCTGGCAAGTTCGACTTCGGTGCCCTCAACCAGACCCAGAACCATCAGCCGCTGAACATCAGGATCAGAAGCGTTGACGCCATCGATGACGTATTTCTGACCACGTTTGAGCGATGCGAGTGTCATTCTGTATAGGTTCCCGGGCGTGACTCTGACTCAGAATTGTACAGAAATGCGAATGATTCGCAATAGCATCTGGTAGGGTCTTATACTCGGTTCTTCACACGATTTTGCCAGTCCGTGTGCGGGACCGGTCTAAGTGTGCTCGTTGCCATCACCCTGCAGGCGGGTGATGAGCGAACGCAGAAACACTTTGTTGAATCTGAGTTGGCAAGCCTGTGAGACCTGCTCCATCAGGGTCGAGCTGACGCGAAGGATCGTGGTTGGACCGTTCGCAGTAATGGACGCCGTACGCTTGGCACCGCGCACATAACTGGTCTCACCAAAACAATCGCCGTTGGAAAGCACGCCGATTCTCTTGCCATTAGCCTCAACGTCACATTCGCCCGACACGATGATGTAGAAACGATCATCCATCTCGCCTTCGCGAACGATATCGTCCTTGTCACCATATTCATGCCAGTCAGAAGCCCGTAATACTTCCCAAATTTCTGCGTGTGAAAACTCGTGGAAGAAAGTTAGCGTCCGCAACAAGTCGAAGTGTTCCTGATTGTCGAGGCTATCGTATTTGGTGCGCAGGTCCTGGTAGACACGCGTCAGGTCAGCAGCGAGGGCATTGCCACTGGCACAACGCTTGGCCTTGTCTTTCTGCATCGTCATGGCAACGACCTGTTCGAGTTCTTCGGACAGGTCATCGCGATAGGTATGAATCGGCGGCGGTGTTGGGAGTTTGGACAGGTTGTCGGCTCGAAATGGCCGGAAACCGGTCAGTAACTCATAAAGCACCGCGCCCAGCGAGTAAATGTCCGACGAAGAGGTCAGGTCTTCCGACTGCACCTGCTCCGGAGACATATAGCTGGGTGAACCGGCAATACCTTCAATTCGTGAGATATCGGCATCGGCGCAAATAGCAATCCCGAAGTCGATGATTCGAACGTCATTGTCAATCGTCAGCATGACATTGCTGGGTTTTATGTCTCGGTGAATGACGCCGCGCCCGTGCGAGTAGTGCAATGCCTTGGCGCATTTGTAAATGATCTCTACCACATCGTCGACGCGCAGAAGATTGTCCGGGCGACAATATGCAGATAAAGTTCGCGCGCCCTGAACGTGCTCGGTGACAACGTAATATTTTCCGTCTTCTTCGCCGGCATCGTAAATCGGCATGATGTTCGGATGCTGCAGCATGCCAACCATGTGCGCTTCGTTAAAAAACATCTTGCGGGCAACGCGAGCGCGATCGGCATCCTCGTCTTCCTCAATATTGTAAACCTTGATGGCGACGTCGCGACGATAGTAGGGATCGTGAGACAGGTAGACGGTACCCGTACTGCCTTTACCGACTTTATTGATGATGACGTATTTGCCGATCTTATTGAGGACATCGGTTCCCCGATGAATTTCACTGACATTCCGTGCCACTTTTTACTTCCCTTTTTCGATCAATACGACCCGATCAATTTGACCCGATCAATATGGCTCCGAAATGCAATAAAATAATGGCATACAGAGCAGCTACGAGGTCATCCAGCATAATTCCCGTGCCTCCGGCCAGTCTGTGATCCAGGTCGCGAATCGGCCACAGATATCAAACAGCCTGAAAAGCCCGAACGCCAAGGCCCAGAAAGCTATCTGGGGTGGCACTACCAGCAATGTTATGTACATCCCCGTAATTTCGTCCCAGACGATGCCAGGGTGATCATGGGCTTTCAGCCGCCTGGCACTCTCGCCGCAGATCCATACGCCTGAGATCACCAGCGCCGCAGCAACTGCAAGCCGCCACTCAGGCGACAAAGGCAGAGTGAGCCAGGCCAGCAGCACGCCAGGCAGCGAACCCACCGTGCCCGGTGCCTTAGGCGCGAGCCCCGTGCCAAAGCCGAACGCCAGCCAATGGACCGGATCTTTGCTCACCTGCTTCCACAAACTCACGCTCATCAAAAGTGCCTGTAGCCGTCTGACTGGTAATCGAAATGTATTCCCGCACTGGTGAGA
Organism: Woeseia sp.; assembly: GCA_003229095.1. GTDB lineage: Bacteria > Pseudomonadota > Gammaproteobacteria > Steroidobacterales > Woeseiaceae > SZUA-117. Next base: position 2,282 of record QIHS01000484.1, read on the forward strand.
TTCAGACCGTCGCCGTCTCCAACCTGTCCGATACGCGTCACTGCGACACCGAAACCGGCAACGATCGCCTGAATTTTCTCATCGCTCAAATCGGACGTGAAACACAATTCGTAGTCGTCGCCACCACCGAGTGCGAATTGTAATGCGGCATCGTGGGACATCGATCGTGTCAGTTGCGTTGACAACGGTAGCTGATCCAGTTCAATGCTGCCTGACACCGTGCTTGCGGATAACAGTTTTCCGATATCGGCATACAGGCCATCTGACAAATCGATCGCTGCATGGGCAACTGTTGCAACCGCCTGGCCGATTTCCGGTCGGGCGGCGGGTCTTGCGAAACGACTCACCAGATAGTCCGCGTCGCTGTTCCTCTCGTCTCCTTCCTGCAGGATCGATAAACCGGCCGCCGCATCTCCCGGCGTGCCCGTTACGTAGATCGCGTCGCCGGCACGGGCACCGCTGCGCAGCAGAGCCTGCCCGGACTTAACTTCACCATTCATTTGTATTGTGATGACCAGTTGATCACCACGCGTCGTATCCCCGCCTGTCAGGGTGACACCGTATTCGTCAGCCGCGGCAAAGAGGCCAGATGCGAATGCGCCAAGCCAGGCAGAACTGCTTTCGGTCAGGGTGAGCGCCAGCGTCATCCACGTCGGCTTGCCACCCATCGCCGCGATATCTGACACATTGACAGCAACAGCGCGATAGCCTGCGTCGGCGGCATCGAGTGATATCGGAAAATGGACGCCTGCAACCAGCGTATCGATGACGCTCACAAGATCGAGGCCGGGTAAGGGCCGCAGCACGGCACCATCGTCACCTACCCCGGTGATGACACGCGTGTCTATCGACGGTCGATCAAAATACTCGCGAATGATTTCGAACTCGTCCACTTCACGATTCCGGCCGCAACTTCTTCGATGCGCGGTCGAGCAAGGCGTTAATGTACTTGTGACCGTCCACAGCACCAAATCGTTTGGCCAGATTGACACACTCGTTGATCACAACTTTGAACGGGACGTCAGGTCGGGACTTCAACTCGTAGAAACCCAGCAAGAGTATGCCTCGCTCAACCGGGTCGAGCTGTGCGATCGGGCGGTCAGCAAGTTCGTCGATGTTGCTCTCGAGCGCGTCGAGACCGGTGCAAATATCTCGTAGTGCCTCATCAAAGTACTTCTGGTCGACCCGCTCGTAATCCGGACGCCCGTGAAACTGGGACACAAGCTCTGCCAAGTCATGTTCTGCAATCTGCATTTGATAGAGGGCCTGCACAATAAGATCGCGTGCGCGGCTGCGGGCGCCTTTTGAATCTGGTTTGGTCATGTTGGGCGTTTCTTGCTAATCCAACTGACGAATGAGGCTGATCATTTCAATGACAGCAAGCGCTGCTTCCTCACCCTTGTTGCCGGCTTTCGTGCCCGCCCGCTCGATCGCCTGTTCGATGGTGTCGGTTGTCAGCACACCCATGCCAACGGGTATGCCATGCGTTTTGGCCGATGCAGCCACGCCACGCATGCATTCGCCCGCGACAAAATCGAAATGCGGTGTCGCACCACGGATGACTGCCCCAAGCGCGACAATGCCGTCTGCACGTCGAGCGGCAGCCACTTTCTCCACCGCCAGCGGCAATTCATGGGCACCCGGAACACGAATAATCTCTATGGCAGAATCGTTCGCACCGTGGCGACGCAGGCAATGCACAGCGCCTTTGAGAAGCGACTCAACGACGAATTCGTTAAATCGTGACACGACAATGGCAATGCGCATGTCACGAGCATTCAATTCACCTTCAGTTGTCTTAATCTTAATATTGTCCATTCAACGCTCGACGTATTCAGTAATTTCAAGATCGAAACCGGAGATACCATACATCTGTTTGGGTGCTGACAATACCCGCATCTTCTGCACGCCCAGGTCTCTGAGGATCTGCGCACCAACCCCGTAAGTGCGCAACACCGAGTCTCCGTCACGACGCTTCTTGAGGTCGTCCTTGTTCTTTGCCAGGCCATCGACCGTTTCCATCAGGTCGCGAGAGGATTCCTGCTCGCGAAGAATAACGATGACGCCGGAATCTTCCTGTGCGATTCGCTCGATCGCGCTGCTTAACGGCCAACCCAGACCGGGACTGCGGATGCCAAGCGCGTCTCCCAAAGTATCCTGAATGTGCACTCGCACCAGCGGGTCGCCACTTGCAGTAACGTCACCTTTGACCAGCGCTATGTGCACTGCGTGGTTCACATGGTCGTCAAAACAAACCATGGTAAAACTACCATGCTCCGTGTCGACGGTTTGCTCGGCAATGCGCTCGACATTGCGTTCTTTCTCAAGCCGGTAAGCGATGAGGTCGGCAATGGTGCCAATGCGGATGCCATGGTCACGCGAGAATTTTTCGAGATCAGGGCGGCGCGCCATGCTGCCATCCTCGTTCAGAATCTCGACAATCGTCGCCGCAGGCTCAAGGCCGGCCAGTCTCGCCAGGTCGCAACCCGCTTCTGTGTGTCCTGCCCGGGTCAGAACTCCACCCGGCTGCGCCATCACCGGAAATATGTGACCGGGCTGCTTCAGGTGCTCCGGCTTTGCATCCGCCGCGACTGCAACCTGCACTGTCCGCGCTCTGTCGTGTGCGGATATGCCGGTCGTTATGCCCTCCGCCGCTTCAATTGAAATTGTGAAATTCGTCGCGTGTCGCTGGTCCGTGTCTGCAACCATCAATGGCAATCTCAATTGCCCGCAGCGTTCGCGGGAAATCGTCAGGCAAATCAGACCACGTCCGTAGCGCGCCATGTAGTTGATGTCTTCAGGCCGCACGCTTTCCGCTGCCATCAGCAAATCGCCCTCGTTCTCGCGATTTTCGTCATCCACCATGATGACCATCTTGCCATCTCGAATATCCGCGATTATTTCTTCGATATCACTGAACGCGGACTGCGCCGCGCCTGGATGAATTGTTGTATTTTCAGACATAGCCTTGTGCTCTCAGGAATTCTTTCGTAATGCCGGAATCGTCACGCCCGATGAGTAAATTCTCGAGGTAACGCGCCAGCAAATCAACTTCGATGTTGACCATCGTGCCCACCCGGTAGGCACCGATGATCGTCACATCAACTGTATGTGGAATGATATTGACCTCGAAGGTCGCATCCGATACCGCATTTACGGTAAGACTGACCCCGTCAACCCTTTCTTCGCAATGTAACGTCGGAATTCTACCGGCACTTCGATCTCGAGTTTGACCGAGCCTCCTTTCGCCGCGCGAGCCCGGATCGTTCCTGTGCAATCTGTATGTCCGCTGACAAGGTGCCCGCCAAGCCGTTCGCCCAGGCACAGTGCGGGTTCAAGATTGACGGAACTGCCCCGTTGCAGATCTTTGAGCGTTGTTACGGCCAGCGTTTCGGCCGAAACATCCGCCACAAAACCGTCATCCATCAACTCTACTGCGGTCAGGCACACACCATTGACCGAGATACTCTCACCGATTTCAAAGTCACTCCATGACATACCAGCGGCCATGATGGTCATGCGCAGGTCCCCGCTCTGCCGCGCTATCTGTCCTATTTCGCCACGCGTTTTGATGATGCCAGTAAACATGAGAGAGTTACTATTCCGGTCAATCAGGAGGTGGGTCGGGCGGTGATGCGCATGTCCCGGCCAAGCATCCTGACATCTGTGATATCGAGTTGAAGCCGTTGCTTCAGCACCTGCCATGTGGGCGTCGTCAACATGCCCTGTGTTTCACTGCCCATGATATGGGGCGCCTGATAAATAACAAGTTCATCGACCAGCCCGCCGGCCAGTAAACCGCCCGCAAGTGCCGGTCCGGCCTCCACCAGCACATCATTGATTTCCTGACTGGCGAGTTGCTGCAGCACCGATGCCAGATTGGTCCTGCCATCGTCTTCCGGCACGACCTGTATCTTCGCGCCAGCCTCTTCAAGAGGCTTCTTGTTCTGGTCGTTGATACAAAAGACAACGGTATTTCCCGTTTCTGCAAGCATGCGGGACGATGCCGGCATCCTGAGCTGGCTGTCGAGCACAACACGCAGGGGTTGCAAATCATCGTTGTCGATCGATGCGTCACGAACGGTCAGCCTTGGATTGTCGGCAATCACGCTCGCGACGCCCGTCATTACTGCACCCGACGCTGCTCGCAGACGCTGCACATCGCGCCGAGCAGGCTCGCCCGTGATCCACTGACTTTCGCCACTCGCCATCGCGGTTCTGCCATCCAGGCTTGCGGCAATTTTCAAGCGCACGAACGGCCGGCCCCGTTCAAATCGGGACATAAAACCTTGCTGCATCCATTAACAAACCGGTCCGCACAACGATGCCCGCTTTCTCAAGACTGTCGATTCCGCTCCCCGCAACCCTGGGATTTGGATCACCACTTGCGATGATGACTTCCGCAACACCTGAGTCAATGAGGGCGTTTACACAAGGCGGGGTTTTTCCCTGGTGAGAACAAGGTTCGAGCGTGACGAAGACACTGCATCCACGCGCCTGATCGCCCGCTGACTGCAGTGCGATAATTTCTGCGTGGGCCTCGCCTGATGATCTGTGCCAGCTCTCACCGACAATCTCGCCCGAATTGACCAATACGCAGCCAACACGGGGATTCGGTTGTGTCGTATAAGAACCGCGCCTGGCGAGCTGCAGTGCGCGCGCCATCCATTCATGCTCTGCCGCACTAAACGCCGACATGCCTATTTTTTCTTGCCAAGAAGCTCGGGCAACAATGACATCTGTTCGCGTGACGCACTCGCGCTGGAAATTTCCTGCAGTCGTTTAATCTCATCCTGGAACTCGGTGACATCCTGGAAGCTGCGATAGACGGAGGCAAAGCGGACGTAGGCCACTTCGTCGAGGTCGCGAAGTTCTTCCATGACCATCTCACCGATCAACCTGGAACCCACCTCGCGTTCACCCATGGTACGCAGTTTATGCAGCAGGCGGCCGATTGACTCTTCAAAATTTTCCGCAGAGACCGGTCGTTTCTCCAGCGCCCGAACCATGCTATTTCTCAGTTTCGACTCGTCGAAAGGCTGGCGGCTGTTATCGCTTTTGACAAGCCGCGGCATGACCAGCTCGGCGGTTTCAAAAGTCGTGAACCGCTCGTTGCAGTCGAGACATTGCCGGCGCCGCCTGATTTG
>QIHS01000211.1 GCA_003229095.1 Woeseia sp.
CACTAAAAACGATGATGTCTCCGGCACTTGCCGATGGGATCTTGAGTCTCTCCAGCCCGTGGAATCCGTACAACTCCAGAATTCGGGCATTGCGATTCTTGCCATCGGCAGAAACGATGCAGACCGGCGAATTGGCCGCGACTGTGCCGCGCTGAATTCGGCCGATACCCAGCACGCCGACATAGGCATCATATTCGAGGCTGGAAACCTGCAGCTGAAGCGGGCCATCGGGATCCACGTCTGGCGGGGAGACATTGCTCACAATCGCATCAAAAAGTGCAGCCATATCGCCGCCACGGTCGCTGGGGTCGGTGCTCGCGTAACCACACAATGCAGATGCGTAAATGACGGGAAAATCCAGCTGCTCATCAGTCGCACCCAACCGGTCAAAAAGTTCGAAGGTCTGATTAAGAACCCAATCGGGCCGGGCCCCATCGCGATCGATCTTGTTGATGACGACTACCGGTGCGAGTCCCTGCGCGAACGCCTTTTGCGTGACAAAACGCGTTTGCGGCATGGGTCCTTCAACGGCGTCGACCAGCAGCAACACACTATCGACCATGGACAGCACTCTTTCGACCTCGCCGCCGAAATCGGCGTGTCCTGGCGTGTCGACGATATTGATACGGTAATCCTTCCATTTGATAGAAGTATTCTTGGCAAGAATCGTAATGCCACGTTCACGCTCAAGGTCGTTCGAATCCATCAAACGATCAGGCACAGCGGCACGATCACCCAGCGTGCCCGACTGCTGCAACAGCTGGTCGACCAGGGTGGTCTTGCCATGATCAACATGGGCAATAATGGCGATGTTGCGCAATCGCTGGATATCGGTCATTGGATTGTTGGGGTGACGCCGAAGAGGCGCGCATTATAGTGTCGGTGACGGCCAATTGATACGGATTGCCGCAGTATTCAGTTGAGAATCGATTGAGCCGCGATTCTTGTCAACGGTTCGGGGCAGGGCTGCCGCTGGACTGTCGAATGATCAGTTTTGCCCATTTAGGATACTCAGCAAGCTCTCGACCAAAACGCGGCCAGCCCAACGAATGTTCTGCCTGACAGTCGTCAACGTTGGGCTGCTGTAGCGAGCAAGTCCGATGTCGTCATAACCGACAATGGCTATGTCGTCAGGCACGCGCAATCCGAATTCGTTGATCGTTGCGATGGCGCTAAGTGCCATTACATCACTGCTGCACACTGCGGCATCAAATGATGTGTGGCTTGCAAGCAGTTCTTCAATTGAATCCCGAGCATGTTGCATTTCGAAAGGGACTTCAATTTGCAGGTGGCGATCCGGTTTCACACCATGCTCTTTCAGGGCTTTCTTATAGCCAGAGTATCGCAGTGCAATCTCCGGCAGGTTTACGTTGCCGAAGAACGCAATGCGTCGGCGGCCAAGCTCCAATAGATGATTTGTCGCGAGGTAGCCGCCCGTGATGTTATCGCCGCCAACTCTGCAATAGGACTGACGGGGCATTGGCGCACCCCAGACGACTATTGGTTTTTCAGCTCGAGAAATTGCGTTTAATTGGCTATGTTGCTCACCCTGGCCGACAAAAATCACACCATCCGAATTGAGAAAGATGCGGCTTTCCTGCAATTCCAGAATATTCGCGATGGGAGCATGGGCCAGAAAAAGATCAAGGTCGTGCTCAGCCAGGCAATCCGCAATGCCGCCCAGCATCTCCAGGAAAAACGGATCCGACATATGCTGTTCGGATTTGATGTCGAGCATGAATACGACGGAGACTACGCCGGATCTGCGCAGGCGGAAATTTCTCGCTTTTTGATTAACCCGGTATTTGTGTTTTTTGGCGAGAGCAAGAATACGGGCTTTCGTCTTTTCATTGACGCGCGGGCTGTCGCTAAGCGCTCTGGAGACCGTTCCTCGCGTCACACCTGCGATGTCCGCAAGTTCCTGCATCGTAATGGGTGCCTTGGTTTTAATCTGGCTCATTGGGTTTTCCGATTTCCAGTTTGCGCCTGGCCAGGGATTGCGCCATGCGCTTGCCTGAAGAATGTACAAGAATACAATAATTGTCAATTATTACAGAGTGTTAGCCAATCGTGCAATCGATTGTACGTCAGTAAATTGCAATCGATTGTACTTCGTCATAGTCTATGCCAGTCGTAGTTCAGTCCGTCGTGGACCGAGCGATGTACCAAGGGGGAAATACCAGATGAACTCTGCATTACGAAATTGTATGTCCGGCGGCCTGTCAGTATTGGCGGCAATCTCAATATGTATCCCGGGTTTCGCTTTGGCGGCGCAGGACGACGTCATGGAAGAGATCCTGGTAACGGCCGTGCCTCGAGGAGGTGCTACGAAGCTGGAGGCAAGCGTTTCAGTGAGTGCGCTGCCTGCAGAGGACGTCATGAATCTTGCGCCGCGTTCCGTTGCCGAAATATTCAGGAGTTTGCCCGGAATTCGAGCGGAATCTTCTGGTGGTGGTGGTAACGCCAACATAACGATTCGCGGCATTCCCCTTGCAACCGGCGGCTCAAAGTACATGCAGCTTCAGGAGGATGGTCTTCCGGTCCTCGAATTTGGCGACATCAATTTCGCCAACACTGATAACTTCATTCGCTTCGATTCATCGGTCGATCGCATCGAATCCATTCGTGGCGGATCGGCATCGACATTTGCCAGTAACTCCCCTGGTGGAATTATCAACTTAATCAGCAAGACAGGAGGTAATGACGAGGGCAGCATTGGCCTTAGTTTCGGCGCCGACTATGATGAATTTCGCACTGATTTTGAATACGGCGGTCGCTTAAGCGATGATATTCGTTTTCACATTGGCGGGTTCTTTCGTGACGGCGAGGGCGTTCGTGACACAGGGTTTAACGGCGATAGCGGAGGCCAGATCAAATTCAACATCACCAAAGAAATGGATGACGGCTTCCTGCGATTTTACGGGAAATTTCTTGACGACAAGGTAACCACGTACCTGCCATCACCAATTCTTGTCAGGGGCAATGGAAGCTTCGGCCCACTTCCCGGTTATGACGCAAGTTCGCAAACTCCTCATTCTCAGGCGACCAACAATCTGACCTCGTTCGATCAATTCGGAAATCCGGTAAGCCGGGCCGTTTCAGACGGCATCGAGTCTAAAGTGACGGCGTTTGGCTTTGAGTTCGATCAGGATGTAACTGACACAATCAGTGTAAATAACAAATTTCGCACATCGAGCGTCACTGGCGGTTTTATCTCACCATTTACAGACGGATTTGCAGGTGGCACGGATACGATTGCCAATAAGGGCGTCGCTCTTTGCGACAGCGCAAGCGTTGGTGGTGTGAGTCTTGACTGCTCTGGCGGTGTGGTGGCAACAGTGAACGGACAGGCGGCTGATCCAAACCAGCTCGCTTATACGAACTTGCTGTTTGACACAACTTTTAACGACGTGGGCCTCTTGGTTAACGACTTCAAGATAACCGGGCAAGTGAACAATGTTTCTATTACCGGCGGCCTGTACTACTCCAAGCAGAACATTGATATTTCGTGGAACAGTTGGCATACGCGCATGCAAACGCTCAGCGGAACCAACTCCCAGAACATCAACTATGTAGCGACAAATGCCGGAATCGATGCGAACGGGCTTCCCGTCGATGTCGTGCTCGCCGACAATGGTGCGCTGACACAGAGCTTTCTCGCCTGGGACTGGGATCTCGAATACACGACGATTGCCCCTTATCTAAACGTTGGTTTCGATATCAACGATCAAATTTCTATTGATATCAGCGTACGTCGCGATTCTGTCGAGGCCCGAGGGCGGCGACTGGATGCATGTTGCGGTGGCAACGTATCAACTGACCTGAATGGCAATGGATCGATTGGACAATTTGAAGTGGTTGGTGGCGTTATTACACGTCTGGACAGCGATGCGCTTCTTGAAAATTCTGCAGCTACGTCGGCAGGTTTCATTAACGGCGGTGTCCGTAGCCTGAATGAAAACAACGCGGCGGTTACCAACGTCAACTATGACGCCGACAACACTGCTTTCTCCGTCGGTGGTGTGTTCCTGATCAATGATAACTCGTCCGTCTTCGTTCGCTACAGTGACGGCGCGCGCGCGGTTGGTGATCGCCTGACGCAGGTCGCAGGCTCGTTAAATGCGGATGGCAGTTTGAGCAGTACCACGGATGGATACGATGAGGTCACGCAATTGGAGCTCGGTTATAAGCACCTGGGTGACAACTGGTCGTTGTTCGCGACCTATTTCAACACAGATGTCGAGGAAACAAACTCGGAACTCACCAGTGGCCTGACATTCGTGCGGGACTACGAGGCCAGCGGTCTGGAACTCGAAGGCGATATTACTTTTGCTGATGCGATTAGGGTAAGCGGCAACATCACATGGAGCGATGCTGAGATAGCGAGCGACCTGACGAATCCCGGAGTGGTGGGTAACACGCCACGTCGTCAAGCAGACTTCATCTGGACGATTTCACCTTCGTACAATACGGATCAGTTTTCGGTCGGCGCCATTCTGCAAGGCTCTACCGACTACTTTGTACAGGACAACAATAGCCTGAAGCAGGATGGCAACATTATAAATCTGTATGGCACCTGGTATGTAACGGATTCGTTTTCCGCCAGTATCAACATCAACAATGTTACTGATGAATTCGTCATTACTGAGTCCGAAGAGGGCACGGCCCGAAGAGGGCACGGCAGCAGTGGGCGCCATTGTCCGGGCGAGAGCACTTAGCGGAACATCTACGTCCATCGGGGTAATCTACAGGTTCTAGGGCTTTAGTTATGTTGCAGCATGGGGACTGCACGTTCCCCGTGCTGCGCGCTGACGCGAATCGCTGACCAATGGGAAAGCAGGGGAGATTCATTTGCGGGGTTGAGGGTGGTGGCACCAAGTTCAACTGCGC
>QIHS01000246.1 GCA_003229095.1 Woeseia sp.
TCGAAAGACTCATTGCACATGCGCGATAGCGGTACGCCCAACACGTTAATGTCAGCACGATCAAGCAGGCGACTACGCGGCCAGGTGGAATCGTAGATCAGCCAGCCACCCGGTGTCACGGCTGCGAGATCCTCCTGGTAGGTTTGCGCATTCATCGCAACCATCACATCGACCCGGTCGGCGCGAGACCGGTAACCATCTGCGGTCACGCGAATTTCGTACCAGGTGGGCAATCCCTGGATGTTCGAGGGAAAGTAGTTTTTGCCAACGACCGGAACGCCCATGCGAAAAATCGCTTTCATGAGAAGGCCGTTCGCACTGGCCGAGCCGGTTCCGTTAACCGTGCCTATTTTGATGACGACGTCGTTAATTCCGGGCACGAATTGCGATCCTCAGATAGTTGCTTCGATTGTGGACACGACAGACTCGCATTGCAGCACCCGCTTAACCGGACACCTGCACTTTTCCGCGCCGCCCAGGATCCGCTTCGTCGCTGGCATAAGGTATCAGTATGTCTGATTTCTGCATGTCCCATGCACCGGTTGGACAGCGCTCCGCGCACAGACTGCAGTGCACGCAGAGGTCTTCATCCTTGACCATGACACGCCCGGTCTGCGGCAGGACGCCGGACACATACAGATCCTGTTCGGCATTCTCTGCGGGTGCCGATAGGCGCGTTCGCAGGTCACTCTCGTCACCGTTTTTTGTAATTGTCAGGCTGTTCACCGGACAAACGTCAATACAGGCATCGCATTCGATACACAGATCTGCGACAAAAACGGTTTGAATGTCGCAATTCAGGCAACGCTCAACTTCTTTGATCGTCTGCTCTACCGTGAATCCCAACTCGACTTCAATATCCAGTTGCTTGAATCGTTCCTTCAAATCAACGTGCGGCATAAGCCGCCGCTCGGACACGTCATAGTTGTTGGAGAAACTCCATTCGTGCATGCCCATTTTCTGGCTGCTGAGATTCATTCCACGTGGCAAACGTTCAGTCAGGTCTTCGCGATTGCAATACTTGTGTATCGAAATTGCCGCTTCATGCCCGTGTGCCACCGCCCAGATAATATTCTTTGGACCAAAAGCCGAGTCGCCGCCGAAAAACACGCCGTCTCTTGAACACATCATCGTCGTCTCATCCACGACCGGACATTCCCACTCATCGAATTCGATACCTGCGTCGCGTTCAATCCAGGGGAATGCGTTGTCCTGGCCGATCGCGAGGATGACGTCGTCACAGGGAATCGTGACTTCACCGACTGCTGTACCGCGATCAATTTTGCCATGCACGTCGATGTTGTATTCCATCTGATCGAATTTCATGCCGACCAGCTTGCCGTTTTCTACGACGAACTCCTTGGGCGAATGGTTGATGACGATCTCGACATTCTCTTCTTCGGCATCTTCGAGCTCCCAGTCGGAGGCTTTGAAAAAACCGCGCGGCTTGCGCGCCATAACTTTGACACTCTTGGCGCCCAATCGAAGCGAAGTTCGGCAACAGTCCATGGCGGTGTTGCCAACGCCGATGATCAATACGTTTTCGCCAATCGATTTGACATGCTCAAACGCCACCGACTCGAGCCAGTCTATGCCAATGAATACATTCTCCGTGTCATAGCGACCCGGCAACTTCAGTTCTTTGCCTCGTGGCGCACCCGTGCCGACGAACACCGCGTCGAATTCAGCGCTATCGAGCAATGCTTTCATACTGTCGATGCGGTGATTCATCTTCAGATCGGCACCCATATCGATTATGTAGCCGATTTCTTCGTCCAGGACAGTTGGCGGCAGGCGAAACTGCGGAATATTGGTTCGCATCAGGCCGCCGGTTTTGCTCAGCGCCTCGAAAATCGTGACTTCATAACCGAGCGGCAACAGGTCGTTAGCAACGGCGAGCGAGGCACAACCTGCGCCAATGAGCGCGACCTTTTTGCCATTCTTGTTTTTCGGCGCCTTGGGAAGTCGTTCGCTAATATCGTCGCGATGGTCTGCAGCGACTCTTTTTAGGCGGCATATTGCAATGGGCTTGTCTTCGACCCGGCCACGCCGGCAGGCCGGTTCACAGGGTCGGTCGCATACACGGCCGAGAATGCCGGGAAAAATGTTCGATTCCCGATTGAGCATGTATGCGTCGGTGAACTCACCTTGCGCGATCATGCGGATGTAACCCGGGACGTCCGTGTGTGCGGGACACGCCCACTGGCAGTCGACGACCTTGTGAAAGTATTCTGGGTTGGAAGTATCGGTTGGCTTCATTTGCGTGGCGCCCGATCGTCGTTTCTGCTGCCCGGCGACTGCCATCGTTGTGTCATGAACCGCGTAGGATAGCGGGATCGGCTGGAAAGTAAACTATTTTGAATCGGGCTGGCCTGCCGTCATCTCGCCCGCACAAATTCCAGTTTCCGGCCAGCGAGGTCGTTCGTCAATACGCCGTTCTGATAGACAATTGTGCCGTTGACAATCGTCGTGTCGACACTCGAGCGAAACGTATGCCCCTCGAACGGCGACCAGTGGCATTTCGCGAGCAGGCTGGCGGAGGTGACCTCGGTCGGTTTGTCTGGATCCATGATCACGAGATCCGCGAAATAACCCTCGCGCACGTAGCCGCGCTCAACGACGCCAAATATGTCCGCCACCGCATGGCTCGTTTTGTCGACGATCTTCTCGTAGTCCAGTTTTCCGGCATGTGCCATATCGAAGAGGCACAGCATGACGTGTTGCACCAGCGGCAGGCCGGCAGGCGCCTTGAAATATGAACGACTCTTTTCAGCAATGGTGTGTGGCGCGTGATCCGTCGCAATAATGTCGATGCGATCTTCGTTGACGGCCTTCATCAAGGCGTCCCGGTCCTCGCTGGTCTTGATCGCGGGATTGCATTTGATCCTCGTGCCAAGTTCTTCGTAGCTGCTCTCGTCATACCAAAGGTGGTGCACGCACACTTCCGCCGTAATCCGCTTGGTGCTGCGATGACCTTTGGCGAACAGACCCATCTCGATAGCCGTGGTCAGATGCAGAACGTGCAACAGCGCATCGTGTCGGCGCGCAAGATCCACTGCCTGGCTGGAGGACAACAGACAGGCATTTGCGGAGCGAATTCTCGGATGCTCCGACATCGGGACGTTCTCGCCAAACTCGACCTTGGCTTTCGCCTCATTGTCACGAATGGTCGGTGAGTGTTCACAATGGGTCGCGACGATGATCGGCGCATGTTCGAACAGGTTCTCCAGCGCTTCTGTACTGTCAACCAGCATATTGCCGGTCGAAGCGCCCATGAAGGCCTTGATGCCACAGGCCTCGCCGACCTGCAGCGCTTTCACTTCCTCGATATTGGTATTGGTTGCGCCGAAATAAAAGCCGTAGTTTGAACGACAACGGTCTTCGGCCAGCTTGTACTTGTCAGCGAGCGCGCTGCGCGTCGTGGTTTGCGGATTGACGTTAGGCATATCCATGAAACTCGTCACACCGCCGGCAACCGCTGCCGCCGACTCTGTCGCGATTTCACCCTTGTTGGTCAGCCCCGGCTCACGAAAATGAACCTGCTCATCGATCATGCCCGGCAGAAGCAGTTTGCCGCTCGCGTCCAGCACTTCAGTATTGCTGTCTGCGGTCAGTCCGGAACCGATCTTCTCAATGCGATCACCTTTGATGAGCACATCGACTTCACGGACCAGTCGGGCGTTGCTTATCAGTAATTTTTTAGACATTAACTAAACCTGTCGGTCGCTGTGACCAGTTCGTGAATATTTCCCGGTTCAAAAGCAGAATGGCCTGCATCCGGTACGATTCGAAGATCCGCTTCAGGCCATGCCTGGGATAACTCCCACGCCGACACCGCCGGACATACTACATCGTAACGACCTTGAACGATGACACCTGGAATGTTTCTGATCTTGTCAATGTCATTGATCAGTTGATTGTCATCCATGAACGAAGTAGTGACACTCAATGCGGGCGAGTGCAATCGCCATGTCGTCAGCGCCAAAAACGGCGGCAACGCCGGCGTTCGGCAGCAGAGTACTCGTTGTTCCTTCCCAGGTAGACCAGGCTTTCGCCGCTTCGATTTTGACTGCGTGATCGTCGCTTGTCAGACGTTGGTAGTAAGCCTGCAGCAAGTCTCCACGCTCTTTTTTGGGGATCGGCGCGAGATAGTCCTGCCAGCGATCAGGATAGATTTCACTGGCGCCGTGTTGATAGAACCAGTCGATCTCTTTTTTCCTGAGCATGAATATGCCGCGCAACACGATTTCCGTTACGCATTCAGGATGTTTCTCACAATAGGCCAGTGCAAGCGTGCTGCCCCAGGAGCCGCCAAATACCTGCCATTTGTCGATCTGCAGGGTCGTCCTCAGAATCTCCATGTCGCTGACGAGATCCCATGTCGTATTGTTGACCAG
>QIHS01000174.1 GCA_003229095.1 Woeseia sp.
ATCGACTTGTGCAGCAGGGCGATGTACAGGCGGATAAGATCGTGGACGAATGTCGCCGTGCGATGCGTGTTTCACAAATGCGCGAGGTAGACCGACTTGAGGAGAGCCTGGCGACGCTGGCAACCATCGGTTCCACAAGCCCGTACGTCGGTCTGTTCGGCACAGTCTGGGGAATCATGAATGCCTTCATGGATATCGGTAATATGCAGACGGTGACGCTCGCCACGGTCGCTGGTCCAATCGCCGAAGCATTGATCGCTACTGCGATGGGCCTGTTCGCGGCAATTCCTGCGGTCATCGCCTACAACCGTTACGCCGACAAGGTGGTCAGGCTAGAGATCCGTTACGACGGCTTCACCGAGGAGTTCTCCAGCATTCTGCAACGGCACGCTCGCGCCAAAAAGCAGGAGGTTTGACATGGATGGGACGCAGAAAAAACGCAAACTGATGGCCGAGATCAACGTGGTCCCGTACATCGATGTGATGCTGGTCCTGTTGATCATTTTTATGGTGACGGCGCCGTTGTTAACCCAGGGCATCAAAGTCGAGCTGCCAAAATCCGGCGCTGAACCTATCGAGGAAAGCTCGAACAACCTGCCGCTGATTCTCAGCATCGATGCAGCAGGCAACTTCTACCTGAATGTCGGTGAGGATGAGGACGAGGCGATCGGCAGCAAGGAGATCGTCGCACAGACTGCCCGGGTTCTGAATGCCAGCCCGGATACGCCAATCTATGTAAAAGCCGACCGGACTGTGCCCTATGGCGTCGTTGTCGGTGGCATGGTCATGCTGCAACAGGCCGGTGCCGATAGTGTGGGCTTCGTAACCGACCCGCTGGATTCGTACCCGGTACCGGAATAGGCATCGGCGCAGACTGTGATACGCGACCAGTACAATATTATTCCGATTACGATGGCCGGCATTTTTCACTTGCTGGTCGCGGCCAGCCTTGTGTTCGCATTTGATTTTTCCAGCCGGTCGTATCCGGTTGTGCCGTTACCGATACAAGCGTCATTGGTATTAGAGGAAGAAATCGATACCAGGCCGCCGCCAGTAGAAGAGCCGCCGGAGCCAGTAGAAGAGGCACTGGAGCCAGTAGAAGAGCCGCCGGAGCCAGTTGATACTGCCGAGGACCTGCGAGCGCGAGAGGAAGAGGAAAAGCGGCGGGTAGACCTCAAAGCTGAACAAGATCGCATTCGTCTACAGCAGTTAGAAGACAAGCAACGGCGGGACCGGGACGAGGCGGAGCGCAAAAAACGAGCAGAAGCAGAAGTTGAGCGTCGGCGCGAGCTGGCAGAACAACAAAGGCAAGAGGACATAGAGCGCCAGCGACTGGAAAATGAACGCCAGCGCAGGGAAGCGGATGAAGAGGAAATCCGCCGCTTGCGACAACTGGAAATCGACGCTGAAGATCGCCGGCTGGAGCGATTGCAGGCAGATGATGCATCCCGTTGGCGGTATGCCCTGCAGGGCCGGATCAGGCGCAACTACATCCAACCGGCATCCGCGCCACCCGACCTCGAATGCACGGTTGATATCCGTCAGCTGCCCGGAGGTCGAGTGGTCGATGTCACGATCGGGCAATGTAATGGCGATGCATCGGTCAGGCGAGCCGTCGAAGCGGCAATTTACAAAGCATCACCACTGCCATCACCGGACAATCCGTCTATATTCGAACGGGACTTGCGAATCACGTTCAAACCTGAACAATAAGCAGACTTCTGGAAAAGCTTGGGCTAATCGAAATGAAAAAAAGGTTTATCCGCTTGTTGAGTGTCCCGCTGGTGCTTCTGCTATCGGCCGGTGCGGCGCATGCTCAGTTCGAAGTCGACATTATTGGCTCTGCCGGCAAACGTGCTCCGGTGGCGATAGTGCCATTTGGGTGGGAGGGTGACACACCAACCGCGCCTTTCGACATTGCCGGTGTTATTGCAGCAGACCTGGACCGAAGCGGGCGCTTCAGGCCGATAGGTGAAGATAGCATGCTGCAAAAACCAACGGCCAGCGTCGATATCGATTTCAGTGATTGGGTAATATTGAATGTCGAGGCCGTCATCATCGGCAAAGTCATTCAGACCGGTGCGAACGCATACAGCGTGCAGTTTCAAGCGTTCGACGTGTTCACCAGGGAGCAACTGGTCGGTTATCGAATGCCTGCGAGCCGAGGCACAATGCGGCGAGTTGCCCACCGGGCAGCCGATATGATTTATGAGAAGATAACCGGTATACCCGGCGTATTCGGTACCAAAGTGGCGTACGTCACGGCAAGCGGGTCGGAAGTGGACAGGACTTATACGCTGGTCGTTTCCGATACCGATGGCGAAAATCAGTTTACGATTATGGAGTCTTCGGATCCCATCATGTCGCCAGCCTGGTCTCCGGATAGCCGCGAACTTGCCTTTTGAGGACAATGTCGCGACCATATTTGTGCAAACGCTGCGCAGCGGCAATCGCATCAAGCTGTCGAGCCGGCCAGGGATCAATGGCGCGCCGGCTTTTTCGCCTGATGGTCGAAAACTGGTGCTTACGCTGGGGGGCATCGACGGCAATCTGGATATTTATATCCTGGATCGTGCCACCCGGCAGGTGAAACGGCTGACGACGAATCGTTCGATTGATACTGAAGGCACCTGGGCGCCGGATGGACAGACAATTTACTTCACATCAGATCGAAGCGGTGGACCACAGATATACAAAATTAGCGCAAATGGGGGGTCGCCCACGCGTGTAACCTTCGAAGGCAGTTATAATGCGCGTCCCAGGTTGTCGCCGGATGGCGGTAAGCTGGCACTGGTTCATCTGGATCGCGGCAACTACCGAGTCGGTGTTCTCGATTTGAGTGACGGGGAGTTGCTGATACTGTCGGCCGGAAATCAGGACGAGTCTCCAAGCTTTGCGCCGAACAGCGATTCGCTGATTTATGCGACCCGCGACGGCAGCGAAGGCGTACTTGAAATGGTGTCTGCTGATGGCCTGTACCGGCAACGTCTGGCGTCGAGAGGGGGAGATATTCGAGAGCCGGTTTGGTCGCCATTTCCACGATATTGAGTGGAAATTAGGATGATATTGTACTTTAATTAGAGCTCATAACATTTTGTTTTATTACGCTTTCTGAATCGCTTGGGAAGCCTGGCATAGGATCAAAAACATGAAACTCACTCAACTGGTATTAATCGCTCTGGCAATGTTTCTTTTCGCCGGATGCGCCGGAAACACGATTCCTGACCCGGATGCTGATGGTGGCACGATGGCGGACGGTGGATTCGACTCAGCCGATACCGACGGAATGGACAGCGATGGTATGGGCTTCGGCGAGGAATTTGACGGCACGAACGACATGGATGAGCTGACCATGATCATCTACTTCGATTTCGATCAGTCGACCTTGCGTGCCGAGTATTCCGATCTGCTGCAGCGCCATGCAGCAAATCTGTCCAATGACGGTCGTGCGCAAATTCGTCTTGAAGGGCACGCAGATGAGCGCGGCTCGCGTGAATACAACATCGGTCTGGGTGAACGACGATCACAGGCGGTTAGAAGCCTGCTGCTGATTCAGGGTGGTTCTCCCGGCCAGATTTCGACAGTCAGCTTTGGCGAAGAACGTCCAGCCGCATTTGGCAGCGATGAATCGTCTTATGGGCAAAATCGGCGCGTCGAGATCAAGTACGACAACCAGTAGGAACCGACGTGGCAAGTCAAAAACGGGCACTCGTACGTCTTCTGCCGGTGATCCTGCTGGCTGGGTGCGAATTGATGAACCCGCCGCCACAGCAGGACCCTGTCAGGGAGGCGTTGCTCGATCTTGAGCTGCGCCTTGCCGCCATTGAGCGTGTGCTGTCCAGCGGGACGTTGGTTGACCTGAAGTTGCAGGTAGATGAGCTGCAACGCCAGACTGCCGATATTCGCGGCCGCACCGAATCGCTTGAGCACAGTTCAGACGGGACGACCAGTCGTCAACGTGATCTTTATCTGGATCTGGATGACCGAATTCGATACCTGGAAAAAAACCTGCAAGCGCCTTCAGCCAGTGTTGGACCCGAACGAATTCCAGGGCGGCTGCCAGTGCCAGGCGGCACCGATCGGGAAAACTACGAAGCGGCGTTCGAGCTGCTCAAGCAACAAAGATACGAAGAGTCGGGCGCAGCATTTGAACAATTCCTGGCCAGTTTTCCAAACAGTCAGCTTGCTGACAACGCACAATACTGGTTGGCCGAAGCACACTATGTTTTGAGCGACTTTGAACTTGCGCTTGGCCAGTTTCAACTGGTGATCAGCGCATACCCGCGCTCGCGAAAGATCCCGGACGCATTACTAAAAATTGGTTACAGCAATTACGAATTGGGCCGCTGGCAAGACGCCCGCAATGCGTTGACACAAGTCGGCGAAAAATTCGAAAACTCGACTTATGCGAGACTGGCGGAGCAGCGCCTCAAACGCATGGATGACGAGGGCCACTGAGCCGCCGTGTATGCGGCGCGGTGGTTGTTATTTGTCTGATGTTCGGTATCATGCCGCCGTCCTTTAGACCCGCAACGGGGCGTTAGCTCAGAGGTAGAGCATTCGGCTTTTAACCGACCGGTCGTAGGTTCGATCCCTACACGCCCCACCATTCCCATTTCCGACCAACATTCTGCTGGCCGATAAAACAGCAGACGATTCCGATCAGCGCCGCTATTATAGGCCGCTTCGCATAACAGGTGGAATCGACAGGTCGTGTCAGGCAACTCTTGGAAAATTCACAAATTCGGTGGCAGCAGTCTCGCCGATGCGCAATGTTTCGAGCGTGTGGGCGACATTCTTGGCGCAATGAGCAACGCAAGGATTGGGGTCGTGGTTTCTGCCATGGGCGGCATGACTAATGAGCTGTTGTACTTGTCGTCGCTGGCTGAACAGAATGACAGGGACTATCTGTCAGCCCTTGCCGACGTCGGCACACGCTATGCCGAAACCGCGAAGACACTCGTGAGCCCCGACCTGCTTGTGTGTTTGCTGGATCAGTGGGCGCGGGATTCGGAAGATATTCAGGATATTCTTCGCGCAATCGCACAGGTAAAGTCTGCACCCCGACGCAGTAGGGATATTGTTGCCGGTTATGGTGAGATCTGGTCTGCGAGACTGCTCGCTGCGCATCTTCAGCAAAAACTCGGCAATGACCGGGCCGGCCGTTGGATCGATGCCCGCGAGGTGATCACCGTCAGGCAAGGTGATTTGGGTGCCACCGTTCTGTGGGATGTGTCGCGCAAGAAAATGGCGCTGGCGTTAACGGAGGATTTTCAGGGAATTGCGGTGTTCACGGGGTTCATCGCCGTTGATGACGGTGGACTGCAAACCACTCTTGGCCGTAATGGCAGCGACTATTCAGCGGCGATATTTTCGGCACTGGTCGATGCGAACGAGCTGGATATCTGGACAGACGTTGACGGTGTCATGAGCGCCGATCCGAGGCGTGTTCCGGATGCGCAGGTCATTCATTCACTTTCATTTGATGAAGCGATGGAGCTGGCGTATTTCGGTGCAAAGGTAATTCATCCACAAACGCTCGGGCCTGCTGTAGACAACGATATATCGGTCGTTATCAGAAATACGTTTCAGCCAGACCATCCCGGTAGCAGAATTGGTGCGGTCACCTCAGACGCGCAACAGATAAAGGGAATCACCGCGGTCGGCAATATGGCGCTGGTCAACATTGAGGGCAGCGGAATGATCGGTGTGCCTGGTACAGCAGACCGCTTATTTGCCGCACTAAGAGATGCCGGTGTTTCTGTGACGCTGATTTCCCAGGCGAGTTCTGAACATTCAATCTGCATTGCTGTGCCTTCCGAGCTCGCCGAGCGCGCGGCAACGGTTATTGCCGCGACTTTCGAAGAGGAACTTTCAGGTGGACAGATTCAAGGTGTCGACGTCAGTGACGGGCAGAGCATCATTGCGGTTGTTGGCGATGGCATGGCGGGAACGCCGGGTGTTGCCAGGGCGGGAATTAACATTCGAGCGATCGCACAAGGCTCCTCAGAGCGCAATATTTCTGTGGTTGTCGATTCCGATGACGTTACCCGGGCATTGCGCGCGGTTCATTCGGGCTTTTATCTTTCAGCGAAGACCATATCCGTTGGCCTAATAGGCGTAGGTGTGGTCGGCAGTGCCTTCCTCGATCAGGTGCGTGACCAGATCGAACGTCTTAGGAGCGAATTTAACCTCGATATTCGAATCAGGGCGATTGCAAGATCTCGAAAGATGTTACTGGGCGAGCGTTTTAGGCGATTGGCGTGAGACGCTGAATCGGAGTGATATACCAGTCGATCTTGAGCTGTTCGAAGAACACATACACGCAGACCACTTGCCGCATGCGGTGATCGTTGATTGTACGGCGGATGAAAGTGTTGCCGGTCGCTACGCGGATTGGTTAAAACGCGGCATTCATGTTGTAACGCCGAATAAGAAAGCATTCAGTGGCAGCCAGGACTACTACGACCTGCTGCGCAAGAATGCTCGACACGGAGGCAGCCAATATTGCTACGAAACAACAGCACCATTCGTGACCTCGTGGATACGGGCGACCGCATCCGTTCGATCAAGGGAATTCTGTCCGGCACGCTGGCCTATCTGTTTAACGTATACGACGGTGGCAAACCATTCTCGGAAATTGTGGCAGAAGCTCGTGCCAACGGATTCACGGAACCGGATCCGCGAGATGATTTGTCTGGAATGGATGTTGCCCGAAAATTGACCATTCTTGCGCGTGAATTGGGGCAGCGTATCGAGATCGGCGATTTTCCGGTGCAGAATCTTGTTGCTGAGGATCTTCGCGAACTCCCGGTTGATCAGTTCATGATCGAGCTTGCAAGTTAC
>QIHS01000083.1 GCA_003229095.1 Woeseia sp.
CGGGCTTGCCTGTGAACAGGCAGAATCGGCCGGACTGAGTTGTTACTTTCAGAAAGGGACCTGGACCACATTGCGTCAACTGGACCGGCCTGTGATGATCACGCTTACCCGGACTGACGGAACAACCTGGCAAACGGCACTCATACATCTCGATGAAACGAATGCCGAACTGTTAGTCAATGACACGCCCACTACTGTATTGCTGAGTGATTTATCGGACTACTGGTTCGGCAATTTTCTGTTGCTTTGGAAACCGGCAAACGGAAACAACCAGGCGCTGAGTCCGGGCATGCGACATGAGAATGTACGCTGGCTGCGCCAAAGCCTCGCCGCATTGGACGAAAACTATCAACCGGTTCAGGGAGACTCCGATGTTTTCGACGATGAACTCGAGCAACAGTTGATCTCCTTTCAGCGCCAGCACCGGCTGGATGCAGACGGACTTGCCGGCCAGCAAACGCAAATCATCATCAACACACTTCTGGCAATTGACGGCACGCCCCGGCTGTCGAAAAGTCGCTGACAGATACGCGGATAAGTAACGATGTCTTTTATTCTTGATGCCCTCAAAAAGTCGGATAACGAACGGCGGCGAACCGATACACCTGGCATTGCGAATATTCCGGAACGCGGCTCGCGCAAACCCTCGTATAAGTGGATCTGGATAGTGGCTGGGCTGGTCGCTATCAACCTCACCGTTCTGGGCGTTATGTTTCTTAAGACCGTACCGGGTACGGTTGCTGATTCGAATATCGAATCTAGACCAGATGCCACTAGTGAAACAGAACAGGCGGCTGCCAGTTTCTCCGACATTGTGTCACAGGCAAAGCGTTCACAACCGGCGGAGACTGCCGAAGCATCAGCAGCAACACCGCTTCCGGAAATTCCGGCCACAACAGGCGCAATTGCAAACATTGCACCACCGCCAGGTAGCTCCATCGTCGATGGCCCGGCGTCATTCTACGAGCTTCGTGCAAAAGGCATCCTGCAATTACCCGACATGAATCTGGACATCCATGTCTACAGCAGCAAGCCAGCTGACCGGTTCGTGTTCATCAACATGTCCAAGCACAAGGAAAATTCGACGCTGGATGAGGGGCCGAGGGTTCGGGAGATTACGCCGGATGGCGTGATTATGGACTATCAGGGAACGGTGTTCCTGTTGCCTCGAGAATAAGTGTCGGGAACGGGAGAACCGCGAAATAAACTGGGACACGATCGCTATTTTTGCTCATCCGTGAACAATGGATGTCCCCATTCGCACCCATCCCGACCGCAAAGATCGCGCTTTGGCACGCAATTAGGTCGCTGGAAATTTCGAAAAGGCAGGCTTTCCGAACTGATTTGCGTATGCATGCACCGCAGGTGTGCCGCCCAGGTGCATCAGCAGGATTCTGCTATCTGACTCGAATCGGCCCCCTCCTGCGAGGTTTTGCAATCCTCTAATCGCCTTGCCTTCGTACACAGGGTCAGCAACCAGTCCTTCGGTGCGAGCAAGCAAACGTATTACGTCGAAGGTTTCCGGTTCAGCTTCTCCGTAGACGCTTTGATCTGCCGCGGTGATTTCGATATCGGTCGACGACACCCGCGTCGACACGCCCAGCTCAATGAGCGCGCTGTTGGCGAGATCAAGCACTCGACCACGCTTTATGTCTGTTTCGTCGTCATCGGCAACGCCGATGACCTTGATATCCTCACCCATAAATGCAAATCCAGCGACGAGACCAGCCTGTGTGCTGCTACTGCCGGTGCAATGGACCAGATAGTCGAAGCGAATGTCTTTTTCCCTGCTCTGCAAAACAATTTCGGCTGCGCAGACCATGTATCCGAAGCTGCCAAGCTTATGTTCGGAGGCGCCAGCAGGAATCAGGTATGGCTTGTGGCCGGAACGTTTAAGATTTTCGAAGAACTCGAGCAAGGGGCTTTGATCTTCGATGGGTCGTTCTGTCTCGTCCAGGTATAACTCCGCACCCATGAGACTGCTGAGAAGAATGTTCCCTGATTGCCGATATTGCGGACCTGCATCCTTTGTCCACCCAAAATGTAGCAGTGCGCATTTCAGGTTGCATTTCGCAGCTGCTGCCGCTGTTTGTCGTGTGTGGTTTGATTGAATAGCGCCCGCTGTGACCAACATATCAGCGCCGGATTGAATCGCATCACCGACGAGAAACTCCAGTTTTCGCGTTTTGTTTCCGCCTCCCTCTAGGCCCGTCAGGTCGTCCCGTTTTATCCATAACTCCGGGCCATTTAGTTGCCGTCCGAAGTTCTCAAGCCGATGTATCGGCGTTGGCAGCTGTGCCAACGGCGCCCTGGCTCTTCGCTTTAGCAGGGACAGCAAGTCGTTGGCGCTATTGACGGTCACAAGTTTCTCCAGGGGACTCCCGCACATAGTCTGGAGCAGTTTCTCCCGCGGAACAATCGAGAATCAAGAAACGTCAGCAATCACATTCGTATGTTTTGGTCGCCAGCCCTGTTGGCCGAATGCCTTTTGGCTGCTCATTTGCTGATCCAGCGCATAACCGTCAGCTCAATCACCAATATCTGGCTTTGCTAACTCGGCGGCGTATACGACCGGATCGCCTGACCAACAGCGTCAACCAGTTCCGGCGAGTGATTGCGTGCGTTATTAACCTGACGACCGACCGGCCACGCCTGAAATGCCGGGCTGTTCGCCGTGACATCTTCGAGCAATTCCATATCACCATCGAGCCAGCGTTGCGCTGTCTCTGTTTCGAGCACTACCGGCATACGCAGATGCAGCTGCGTGAGAAACTCGTTGGCTGCGGTCGTTACGATCGTTGTTGTCTGCAAGGATTCTTCCGTTTCTTTGCTTTTCCAGTGCTCCCACAGACCGGCGAACGCGAACGGCTTTCTGCTGGCAAGTGAAATGAAGTACGGGACTTTCACCTCACCTTCCCGATGCCATTCGTAGAACCCGTCGGCAAGAATGAGGCATCGACGTTTTCGATATGCGGTGCGAAAAGAAGGCTTTTCGGCCACGGTCTCCACACGTGCGTTGATCATGCGGTTGCCAATGGACGGGTCTTTTGCCCAGGACGGAATCAAACCCCACCGCAGCGTCGTCAGTTCTGCTTCGTTTTCTTCATTCTTGCGAATCGCCGCGATGTACTGTGTCGGCGCGATGTTATAGCGCGGCTCCATCATCTCCGGCGAGTTGACACCAAAGAGAGCTGCGGTTGCTTCGCTGGGCGAATAGAAAGCAAACCGGCCGCACATACTATTCTCTTATACCGACGCCACGATTGAGAAGCGTCAGGTTCAGCGCGAACAACGCGATAACAAAGAAACCCACAATCATGTACGCATAGCCGATACTGATATCGGAGACGCCCAGAATTCCATAACGAAAAGCGTTAACCATGTAGAGAATCGGATTGCCAAGAGATATTTTCTGCCAGAATTCCGGCAATAGAGAGATTGAATAGAAAACACCGCCAAGGTAGGTGAGTGGTGTCAACACAAAGGTTGGAATAATGGAAATATCGTCAAACTTATTAGCGAATACTGCATTGGTAAAACCCAGCAACGCAAAGACAGTCGATGCCAGTATGACCATGGAGAATGTCACCAACGGATGCTGGATCGAAAGGTCCGTAAAGCCAAGCGCAATGATGGTAACGACGCCGCCCAC
>QIHS01000009.1 GCA_003229095.1 Woeseia sp.
AGATTCTGCGCGAGCAGAGAAACCGCCGCACACGTCGAACACTCGATTCGCTTGTACGGCTCTATATCGCCTGGGGCAAACCACAGGAGGCAGCGCGATACCAATAGACCCGGTGAGATATCACATCGTCGACCTGCTGTGTTTGTCCGACAAGTCTATTGATGAGTCTTTAGTACTGCCCCTTCGATTTCACTCGCCTGCCCTCACGACGCTTCGCCGCTGCCGTCTTCGGCGCCTGCCATGCGATCGCTTTCGCCTGGTATGTGTATTCGATCGTGCCGATCAACCACAGGTAGTACGCAGACAGCTCGATAAATTCTGATGCGGTGATATTGGTCTCCCATGATCGCCTGCCACAACGGTTCATGGCCAACCAGCGGCCCAAAAGCGAAGATGATCGTTGCACCCGCGAACAACAGCGTCACGCCTGGAGATGGCCAAAGTCTCAGCCAGGCAATTCTGAACCGTCGGCGATGCCGGTAGATGTACGCGATCAGAAACGCAAGAACGATACCCAACAGCAATTGCCAGAAGTTATCCGCAACGTAGAGATCGAGAAAGTAGTCAAACTCACGAATGAAAAAAGCGAGCGCCATGCCACCGAACGCGAATGCGACCGGTCTTTGTGATGGGCAGTTGCTGGCGACCCACGCGTACAACAGGCCGCAAATGGCGAGAATTCCAACCTGGATCAACTCCACTGGCGAATATTCGCTGGTACCAAGCCGGTCGCTCGCGTCTGCAAAGACCTGCAGGTTCAGGCTGCCCGGCGCAGAGATCTCAAGCATCGTCAAGAGCCAGGTAATCAAGCCAATACCCAGGAAATAGAGTAAGTAGCGAATCAGTGCCATGTGTCGCCCATCCGCAGAAATCTCATCCACAGTCTGCACTGTGCGCCCGTCGAGTGCCAGCAGTTGCAACGGGCCTTGTCTGTAAGCCCTTGTTTCTATTGTGGCCCACGCAATCGAAACTGCGGCTTGCCCGTCTTGTCGAGCAAGTCGGCTGCGAGCAGCCACGAACGAGCGTCCGCGGCATCCTCTTCGAACCAACGCTGCGTGTTGCCGAGCCGGAAGCTGTAACCCCAGGCATCCATATCCTGCATCAGCCGCGCTTGTCCAACACCGTCAAAATGATTAGCGAGCACAATCTGCAAATAACACACGGCGCACTCCTCAAGATCATCGCTGCCCGCATCACGGTCAAGTGATTGGCGTCGGTCGCTGTGCATGCAGACGATGTGGCAGAGCTCGTGCAACATGGAATGCAACGGAGTATCTGAACGAACGTAAATACAGTGCCCGACGACGCCGGCCTCAGGGTCACCCCAGTAACTGCCGGTGATCGGTTTACCGTCCACGATCCACTTTGTCGTCAAACCATATTGACCAACAAGTTTCTCAATTGTGGCAGGCGCGAAGTCACCAACCAGCAGAATTTCCGTTTTTGTCGCTGACTGACTCATGGGCTGACTCACGGGCGGGTCAAGGACGGTCGAACCTGGCGGGCCAGAGCTCAGAGATCTGAGATCTGAATAAGCACGACGCGGACCAGGTCGTCGACAATGGCCTCGCGCAGCAGTTGCTCTTCTTTCTCTTTGCCGAGCACCGACGTTTCGTTCCAGGTGTAATCGCGGGTCAGTGTTTGCTCACGCGACGACAGCAGGGTTTTCTCGCTGGTCTCCACACGGTATTCGACAGTGTAGAAAACCTCAAACTCACGCGGCACATTACGTGCAGATACCGACAGGACACGTTGTCCCGTCAGGTCAGCGAGAATAGAAAATGTTGCGGTTGCGCTGGCAGGTGCAATGACTATCTCTACGCCGGACTGTCGAAGACCGTCGAGCAACTTGCGGTAGAACAAGCTTTGTCGACTCTCCGCAGAAACGTATATTTTGGTTAACTCGGGCGGAATACTGGCCGTACCACGAAGCTGAAACCCGCAACCGGCCACCGCCAGGCATAAAAACAATATGCTCAATCTATACGACGACATTAACCAACCGCCCCGGGACAACTATTACTTTTCGCACTTCTTTATCACCCACAAATTGCCGCACGTTTTCATCCTCAAGCGCAATTGCCGCGATTGAATCGCGATCTGCATCTGCTGCGACCGAAATTCGTGCGCGTAGTTTGCCGTTTACCTGTACCACGATTTCGATTATATCCTGTACCAGCGCAGACTCATCAAACGTCGGCCAGCGCTCGTCGACCGGCGCTGTGTCGTGACCCAGTACATGCCATAACTCGTGACAAATATGCGGCACAATCGGTGACAGAAACAATACCACTGCCTCCAGCGCCTCTCGAATAACCGCCCCGCTTTGCGGTGAGGAATCCTTAAGCCCGTTGACGGCATTCAGCAGTTCCATACCGGCAGCAACTGCGGTGTTAAACGTGCGCCGACGGCCCATGTCATCGTCGACCTTGGCAATCGTCTGGTGGGTCTTGCGGCGCAGCTCGCGTTGTGAATCGTTCAACTCGGCGACCTTAAGGTCAGGCACGCGGTCGACCGCAGCATGCGTGTGCACGGCATTCCAGAATCTTTTCAGGAAGCGGTGCGCACCCTGTACACCATCGTCCGACCACTCCAATGCTTGCTCGGGCGGTGCTGCAAACATCATGAACAGTCGCACAGTGTCCGCGCCGTAACGATCAATCAATTCCTGGGGGTCAACCGTATTGCCCTTGTTCTTTGACATTTTCGCACCGTCTTTCAAGACCATGCCCTGCGTCAGCAGGTTGGTGAATGGCTCATCCGCGCTCGACAGGCCGAGATCACGCATGACTTTCTGGAAGAATCGGGCGTACAGCAAATGCAGAATCGCATGCTCGACGCCACCGGTGTATTGATCGACCGGCATCCAGTATGCCTCGCGCGCATCGAGCATGGCGGTATCGCAATCGGCACTCGCGTAACGTGAAAAATACCAGGAAGATTCCACGAAGGTGTCGAAAGTATCAGTCTCTCGTCGCGCCGCCTTACCGCACCTGGGACAATCGGCTTCGTAGAATTCCGGCATATCTTTCAGCGGCGAGCCAACGCCCGTGAATTCGACATCCTCCGGTAATACCACCGGCAACTGATCCTCCGGCACGGGCTGCGCATCGCAATCGTCGCAGTAAATAATCGGTATCGGTGTACCCCAATAACGTTGTCTGGACACACCCCAATCACGCAATCGGTAGTTAACTTTTTTCTGCCCCTGACCGTTCTCCGCAAACTTACTCGCGATCGCTTCGAACGCCTGCTCGAACAGCATGCCATCGATAAAACCAGAGTTGACCACTCGACCGTAGTCAACGTAGGCACCTTCAGAGGTGTCGATGGCGCTGCCATCTGTCGGCTCAATAACCTGGGTAATTGGCAAATCGTGTTTGCGGGCAAACTCCCAATCACGATGATCGTGTCCGGGAACGGCCATCACAGCGCCGGTGCCGTAACTCATCACGACAAAATTTGCGACCCACAATGGCACCGGATCGCCGGTAATCGGATGAATGGCAGAAATGCCCAACGGCATGCCTTTCTTCTCCATCGTTTCCATCGCGGCTTCAGCCGCCTGCACGTTTTTGCATTCGTCAACGAAGGCGGCAATTGCCGGATCAGCAGCTGCTCTCTTTACCGCCAGCGGATGCTCGGCGGCAACCGCCATATAGGTCACGCCCATCAGTGTGTCAGGTCGGGTAGTGAACACCGTGAGAGATTCTTTTTCACCTTTGACCGCAAATGACAGCTCGATTCCTTCCGAGCGACCTATCCAGTTGCGCTGCATGGATTTGACTGAGTCGGGCCAGCCATCGAG
>QIHS01000523.1 GCA_003229095.1 Woeseia sp.
GGACCGTATGACTACCAGGAAAAGCTGGCGCTTGAAGCATGGTGCGATTTGCTCGACGTGCCCACTGGTATGGGCAAGACCGCCGCGGTGGCCCTGGCTTGGTTGTACAAGCGCGGCTGGCGTGAAGACATACGCACTACGTCAGCGGATGCAGACACGCCGCGTCGTCTGGTTTGGTGTTTGCCTATGCGCGTGCTGGTAGAACAAACCGAGCGCAACATCCGGCAATGGCTCGATAATCTGGGTGTACTGGGTAATGTCGGCGAGAACAAGGTTTCCGTGCATGTCCTGATGGGTGGCGCGGACGACCTGAAAAGTTGGGCCGAATACCCCGCAGAGGACATGATCCTGATCGGCACTCAGGACATGCTGCTTTCACGTGCCTTGATGCGCGGCTACGGCATGAGTCGCTATCAATGGCCAATACATTTCTCATTACTGCACAACGATTGCCTGTGGGTGTTTGACGAAGTGCAATTGATGGGTGCGGGCTTGGCTACCTCGACGCAGTTGGAAGCCTTCCGGCGCAGCTTCCCGCTGGCAAAAAACAGTCGTTCCCTGTGGGCGTCGGCGACACTAAACCGGGATTGGCTCGGCACTGTGGATCTGGCTCCGTACCTGCCGTCGTTTACAGCTCTGGGTATTGGTGAGGATGACCGCCAGCAAGCGGGTGAACGATTGGCTGCAAGCAAGGCCTTGTCCCGTGCCGATGTCAGGCTGACCAGTGAAGCAAAGAACCAGAAAGGATGCGATGCTTACATACAATCCCTGTGTGACACTATCCTCGAAGCGCATGATGCCAACGCACAAACTCTCGTCATGGTTAATCGTGTCGACCGCGCACAAGCGCTCTTCAAACTGTTACGCAAGCAGCGCCCGAATCAATCTGATCTCCTGATCCACGCTCGTTTTCGTGCCGCGGAACGGGCACAGCAGACTCAACGTCTACGCGAAACGGTTGCCAATCGCATCATCGTCGCCACGCAGGCGATCGAAGCGGGCGTGGACGTGACCTCCAAAGTTCTGATCACGGAACTGGCGCCCTGGTCCTCCATGGTGCAGCGTTTCGGTCGCTGCAACCGCTATGGCGAACACAACGCCGACGGCGCGTGTGTGCTGTGGATCGACATTAAGGATGATGCTGACATGTTGCCCTACAGCAGCGAAGAACTATCTGCCGCCCGCAACAAGTTGAATGATCTAGCCAACGCCAGTTCACAGGATCTTCCACAAACGGACAGCGAACGCCCTCTGACTGCTGTGCTGCGACGCAAGGATCTGCTGGACCTTTTCAACACGGATCCAGATCTGTCCGGCTTCGACGTGGATGTCTCCGACTACATCCGCGATAGCGGCATGCCAGGTCTGCAAGTGTTCTGGCGCGATTTCGATGATCCCAATCAGCCCCAGCCACAAGACCGACCGGGCCGAGCTGAACTGTGTCCCGTTTCTATTGGCCAGGCTCGGGGATTTGCTAAACGCACAGGTGTCGATGTCTGGCACTGGGATGCACTGGACAATCAATGGGCCAGGCTGACCCGCGAACCGCGACCCGGCATGACCCTGCTGCTTAAGGCTGTTGATGGTGGCTACGATGAAGACATCGGCTTTGATGCCGGCACCAAGAAGCCGCCAGTCCGAGTTATCGCTATCGGCAGAGACGCAGCACCGCACGCTTATGACAAGCCACGTCGGTGGCGCTGCCGACGCACCTGGGAGATGTTGCCGCACGAGTTGAACATCTATGCCAGTCGGTTGGCGAATCCGCATACGCTGAGGTACTGCTCCGCGCCGGGTGTTGGCATGACTTGGGCAAAGCGCACCCTGTGTTCCAGAAATCAATGTATCGCTGTAAGAATGCGGTTGGCGACTTTTTAGCCAAGTCGGACTGTACTGGCCCAATGCGTCACGAGCGACGCTATTTCCGCCATGAACTGGCCTCGATGCTGGCCTGGTTGGCCCAACATGACAACGAACCCAACGCCGACCTCATCGCCTACCTGATCCTGGCTCACCACGGCAAAGTTCGCATGAGCTTGCGCGCCATGCCCACGGAAGATCCGGCGGCAGACGGAAAACGTTTTGCTCGCGGGGTATGGGAAGGCGACGTGTTGCCCGCACTCGACTTCGACGGCGAACACAGCGGCGAAACCACCATGAAATTAGCCTTGATGGAACTGGGTGAAGGCGAACAGGGCCCGTCCTGGACGGCACGCACCCTGAAGCTGCTGGATGATTACGGCCCGTTCCAGTTGGCTTGGCTGGAAACGCTGGTACGCCTGTCCGACTGGCGCGCCTCCGCTGCCGAGCAGACAGTACAAGACGGAGAGCACATATGAACGAACTCATTCTCGACGGTTGTTCCCCTACACCGTTAGCCAGTTACCTCAAAGCACTGGGTGTGCTGCGCTTGCTGTCAGCAAAGCATCCAGAAACACGTGCAGCGTGGCGCTGTGATCAGTTCATACTGCATTCTTCTCTGGATCGCTCAGGTCTCGAAAACTTTTTCCTGGAAGAGTATCAGCCAACCCCGATCATGGCGCCGTGGAACGGTGGTAGCGGGTTCTTTAAAAAAGACAACAAGACCGCGTTTCGATCCATTGTCAACAGCACCAGTCCCCGTTTTGCTGCGTACCGAGAATGCCTCTTGGTGGCAGAGCAGTCACTCGCAGGGATAAATCGGGAGACAAGTCCTAAAGGCAACAATAAAACTGCGTTGCTTACACGGGTACGCGGGAGTTTGCCCGATAATGCTCTGGGTTGGTTTGACGCTGCTGTGCTTCTGGCGGGTGATTCGGCACAGTACCCGCCATTGTTAGGCACGGGTGGTAACGATGGACGTCTGGATTTTACCAACAACTTTATGCAGCGATTGGGGGAGGTGATCAGCTTCAACGGAGACGAACTGGACAAAATATCCTGTGATTGGCTGAACATGGCACTGTTTGATGTGGCAGCGCCGGGTTTGGTTAAGAAAGCCATCGGGCAATTTTCGCCGGGACAGGCCGGTGGCCCCAATGCCAGCACAGGTTTCGAGGCCGACGCCATTATCAATCCGTGGGACTTTGTGCTGATGATTGAGGGTGCTTTGCCTTTTGCTGCAGCAGCAGTTCGCCGTAATGCAAACGACCCCTATGGCGTGTTGAGCTATCCATTTACCGTACGCGCTGTAAGTGCGGGTTCTGGAAGTCTTGGAGAAGGTGACACCTCGGCTGCACGTGGTGAACTCTGGATGCCGTTGTGGGATCAGCCCGCGACCTATACGGAAATCCATGCGTTGTTCTCTGAAGGTCGCGTTGCACTGGGCAAGCAGCCTGCCAGGGATGCACTGGATTTTGTACGCGCCATTCACCGACTTGGTGGCTATCGCGGCATAGTAAGTTTTCAGCGATATGGATTGCTGATGCGCTCGGGCAAGGCCTATCTCGCCACACCGCTATCCCGTGTCGAGGTAGCGGCTACCCCGGAGGCACGATGGCTGGATGATCTCGATCAACATGATTGGCTGACCCGGTTCCGACATTTCGCTCAGGGCGACATTGTCGCTAATCGCTTCCTGACACTACGCCACCAACTCGAAGACATCTTGTTCGATCTTTCAGGACATGATCCCGGCACCGGCGAAACGCAAGCTCTGTTGATCCTGTTGGGAGAAATACAGTCTGCGTTAGCTATTAGTAAAAAGGCATGGGAGAAACCGGTGCCTCCCATTCCACGCCTTTCAGAACGCTGGGTACAAGCCGCCGATGACGGCACACCGGCTTTCCGTATCGCTCGGGCGCTGGCGGGGTTACACGGCACGCAGAGTGCCCCCTTGCCTCTGCGCTCGCAATTGTTCCCCGTGCACCCGCGCTGGGATAATCAGTGGATGACCCCCAAATATATTGGCAAACATGCGGCAAAAGATCCGGCTTGCCGCGTACGTATCCATACCGGGCAAAAGGGCAACCTGCCCGACACTTTGTGTGGGCTGCTGACCCGGCGGCTGTGGCTAGCCGGGCAGTTTGAAATGCACGATAAACCGCTGCACAGTCCGGCAGGGGCCATGATCGGCGATATCGCGGCCTTTCTGCGCGACGCCAGCATGGACGCCCGCATTGCCGCACTGCTGCCGGGTTTGTGCCTGTGCCATATCCCACGCGATGTGGATCATCACGTGGGAGAAGGTATGGCCCCCGCAGCTTTCTCCCTGCTCAAGTTGTGCCTGACGCCCGAAGCAGTTCTGCGACGCCAATGCTGTCTTGGCGACAAAGATAGCCTGCCTGTACCACCGGGGTTGTTAGCTCAATTGGCAGGCGGCAACACCGCCAACCGTGCCGTACGGTTGGCGTGGCGCCGCCTGCGTTCATCCGGTTTGGCGCCATTGTTTACCCCCGATGCATTGCCTCAATTGGGCGCCATCGACCCTCGCCGCGCAGCCGCTGCGTTGCTGATCCCACTGCGCTTCGGTGCCACTGGTGTGCTTGCACGCAGTGTGCTTAAAACTCCGGAAACCGAAGCCGAATCCGCATCCACATGAACAACTTTCACCGCTATTGAAAAGGAGAATTACTTATGAATCTTGATCTATCCACATTGAAAAACGCGCCTCGCCTGTTGATCGAAGCACAACTGAAACCACTGCAAGGCACCCGTTTCCAGCCTACCGGATTCCCGGAAATCGGCGCCGCCCAGTACGACGGCCCGGATGGCACGCCGATGCTGCTGGTCGAATCGGCCCAGAGCATGGCTAACCGCATGGAGACCGTGTGCTGGGACAAGGTCAATGACGATTGGGTGGCCCCGCTCAAAGGCTTGTCTGTTATCAAGGTCAACGACAAGAACGGCAAGCCACTGACCAACTCCGTGCTTGAGGCGCACCGCATCAATTCGCCCTACATCTTGGAGGGACAAGACAAGACGGTGTTCGATAAGCTCAAGAGCGAGCTTGCGGCCATGGAAGAAGGTATTGTTGATCTGCGCAAACTGGCTGGTGTGTTGCTAGGACTGGACATTAATGCGCTTTTGCACGGCGTGTTCCTGGCCAAAAAGGAACTGGCGGGCGGCCGCTTGCGGTTGCCCCGCGCTCTGTCCGCTTTCATTGAGGCGCGTGATTCCAAGGTAGCGGCCAGTGGCGGCGTCAAAAACGATGCGGTCAACCCCAAGGGCGACACGGCAAAAGGTTTTG
>QIHS01000380.1 GCA_003229095.1 Woeseia sp.
GGCGTGGAGAAGTCAGTCGCAGCGAACTCGTCCAGGCGCATCTTCACCGTATCGATGAACACAATGACACAATCAATGCCATCGTCGAGCAACGCGCGAAACAAGCCATAGCGGAAGCAGAGGTGGCGGACCGCGATGCGAGCAACCGCAAGGATCTGCCACTAGACGGTGTACCGGTAAGCATTAAGGATCACTTTGATGTCGCCGGAATGAAGCATACCGAAGGCGTCCGAACCTTGGCAGAGCAGGTCTCACCCGCAGACGAGATTGCCGTCGCCCGGCTGCGAGAGGCTGGTGCCATCGTTATCGGCAAGAGCAATCAACCGGACTTCCAGATTCGTTGGAACACCATCAGCGATCTATACGGGGCAACACGCAATCCTCGCAATACCGAACTATCCGTCGGGGGATCGTCCGGCGGTGACGCGGCGGCTGTCGCTGCGGGTATGGCGGCGATCGGACTCGGAGCTGACTACGGTGGCTCTATACGCGTGCCGGCCACGTTCTGCGGTATCTACGGGCTGCGGCCTTCGGCCGGACGAGTACCCGCGGTTGGCACACTACCGCCGTTTGACGGACCGCCGACGATGGATTTCATGGCATCGATCGGACCCTTTGCCCGCTCGGTGGAAGATCTGTGGACATGTTTTAGCGTACTCAGCGGCCCGCACCCGCGCGACCCCTCATCTGTCGATATGGCGTTGGGGGAACGCGATCCGGCTGCACGTCCGCGCATCGCCCGCGTTTCTCACCAGACAGGTGCCACCATCGAGCCGGAAGTCCAAGCCAACCTGGATGCGACCGCAGATATCCTCGCGTCTGCCGGCTATGAGATCGTCGACGCCGCCTTTCCGGGTGCCAAACGAGCGCCAGAACTCTGGGGAGAGCTGGTCGGGACTGAACTCCTGCATTCAGCAATGCCGATATGGCGCGACATGCTCGGCGAAAGTGGTTTGCGGCTCATCGAGGATCTGTTCGGATTGTATGACCTTGGACCCGACGTGAGTCGCTACGTTGAGTCGTTCATGGAGCGCCGCCAGATTGCGGGCGAAACGGCTGTCTGGATGGAAGATCATCCACTGGTACTTGCGCCGGTTGCGGGGATGCCCACTCCTGGATTGGACTTCGATCACTTACTTGATCGTGAGCAGCTCATCGAGCTTTTCGATCACATGCGCAATGTTGTGTGGGTGAATCTGCTTGGCCTCCCGGGCATCGCATTGCCAAACGGGATTCAGATCGTCGCGCGCCGTTTCCACGAAAGTCAGGCTTTCGACGCGGCGGCAATTGTGGCCCAGGAACTGTCTCCGGTATCCATAGCCAGCCCCTCCATGGCAAATGAGTGATCGAATCAAAAAGTGGCCTGATATGCCGAGTCTTATGTTTCCTCACCGCAATTGAGGCTTACTTTTCATCTATGCCTGACCGATAACCGGAGCAAATTACCGTGAATGTCATGTCAATTGGTTCGCCGAGAATCTTTAGAACCCACACCCTGTTGTTGCTAATCGTTGCGTTCGCGCTGTCCAGCGCCGCGGGCGCCGAGACACTAGTGCTTCAGGCTGCTCGCCTGCTGGATGTCGAAACCGGGGACATGTCGCGCAATGCCCGGGTTCTGGTGGTCAACGGCAAGATCGTTGGCGTCAATCCGGAGTCCATTCCACAGGATGCGCGAATAGTCGATCTTGGTGACCGCACGCTCATGCCCGGCCTCATCGACAGCCATGTACACCTGACTTCCAGCGGAGCAGATTTCACCAGGGAAATACTAACTGAGAATGCAGCCCAGGCCGCATTGCGTGGCGTAGAGAGCGCACGCGTAACACTCATGGCGGGATTCACAACTGTGCGCGACGTTGCACAACTCATCCCAAGCCCGATACTGATCGCGGTGGCCCTGGCCGACGCGTCCGAAAAAGGCTGGATTCCGGCACCACGCATCATTACTGCTGGACATGCTCTGAGTATCACGGGTGGGCAGATTGACCCTGCGATGTGGGCCGGCAGCGCCGAAGGCGTTATGAACCTGGGACAAGAGAACGGAATAGCGGATAACGTCGATGAGTTGATCAAGGCGACACGCTTTCAAATCAAGCATGGCGCCACATTCATCAAGATTGCGGCGACTGGCCTCATGTCACAGCATGGCGTCGTCGGGGTCCAACAATACTCAGAACAGGAAATACGCGCGGTAGTGGAGGAAGCAGCACGCCACAATATTCGCGTTGCCGCTCACGCAGTTGGACCAGTGGGGATCAATGCGGCGGTTCGTGCGGGCGTCACGTCCATTGAACACGGATGGTTGCTCGATGATGAGAGTATTCGGTTGATGAAGAAAAACGGTACCTATCTCGTTCCAACAACTGCTGTGGCGGAAGCCATTTCTCACGACTTCCCCATTGAAATGCCGAACCTGGCCCGAGTTGCTAGTGCGGGCGTGAAAATCGCAATGGGCTCGGATGCATCTGTGACTCGCCATGGCAACAATGCCAATGAAATTGTGATGATGGTGAAACTTGGACTGACACCATTGCAGGCTATTCAAGCGGCGACAATTGGCGCTGCAGACATGCTGGGCAGACCCGACAGGGGCCGTGTCGAACCGGGTATGCTTGCCGATCTGATTGCCGTCGATGGCAATCCTTTGGAGGACATCAACGCCTTGTCGAAGGTTGCTTTTGTCATGAAGGGAGGCAAGATCTACAAGCAGCCAGGTTGCTTTTGTCATGAAGGGAGGCAAGATCTACAAGCAGCCTGACTGAAAATCAGTACCCACCGAAAATTAGTAACCAATGGCTGCGTATCTTTTTTTGTCGTCATCGCAAACTTCGGAGCGATGGCTTAGCGCCAGCGCTTAGTTCATCGCCAACGCGCGGCTGCGATTTCACAGACAACACTGATCCGGCGTTCTCCGCATCTTCCATGCTATTGAATATGGCATACTGAGTGATATGGTGGGATTACGTCTGGCACCTCCCTACACTTAGGTAATCTCCTTGGCATTCCTACCATCGAACGTTAAGGTGACAGCCAACATGGCGAAACAAACAAAGGCAAAATCGGCAGCTTTGTCTCGTATCAAGAAATACGAGGACAGATACCGGGAAGTTCTTGATGCAGCGGCGGCTGTTTTCGCCGACAAGGGTTACCACGGCGCCAGTATCCAGAACATTTCAAATCAGCTCGGCATACGCCAGGCCAGCCTTTACTACTACGCATCATCAAAGGAAGAGTTGCTCGAGGTCGTATGTGAATTAGGTGCCGCCGATTTTGTTGAGTTTGCAGTTCTTATCAGAGACAGCGATGCAAGTCTTGATGAAAAAATCACTACGATTATTTCCAAGCACCTCGAATCCATTCGACGTATTCCCAACTACGTTCAGGTGTTTATCAATTGCAGGCATCACTTGCCACAATCAAGCCGGAAAAAAATTGGCAAATATGCGCGCGAATACGAGTCCCTGATCGAAGCAATGCTGTCAGAGGGTGTAAAAAGCGGAGAATTTCGCAGTGACCTGAACAGTCGTATTACAACACTGGCACTTCTTGGCACTTGCAATTCGGTACCGAGGTGGATTCGCAGCGAGAAAAAGATCCAGGTGCGTCAAATCGCAAAACAGTTCTCTGAGATCTTCCTGACGGGCATAAGAACGGATACATCCGCAGAGAAGCAAAGTGGCGTCAAGTGATTTCGATTGTTGTGCCAGCCGTTCGGCATAGCCTGTCAGGTTTTCCTTGAAGGGATGGCTCCCTTCGGTCCGCTCGATTCCCATCAAGAAAAACCTGACAGGCTATGCCTTGGGGTTTCGCGGAGCTTTTTCGCCGGGTGAACAACTCTACACTATGGTCCGCGATTACTTACACTTTGTCCTTCAGTACGGTTCTGTATTCCTGGGCTGCGCTGCTGATCGGCACCGGCGCCACTGTTGCGCGAATTTTCACTTGCACATGTGGCTCAATCCAGGGCTCGCTCTTCTTCCCACCGCCCTCTTCTCCCCAGACCATAATGACTTCCGTGCCGGGTTCGCAATGCGCCTCATCTACACTCCCGAGCGACATCATGGCCCGTTCGTTTACGCTGTAACCAGGGTAGTGCGAGAGACCCACTACGTTCTTGCCATCTTTGTCCAGAATCTTGTCATAGTGGAGACGTGCGGTTGCGGCCAACGGCAGATCGATATGCTTCGCCATGGGTCCGTCCTGCAACAACGACTGGAATACACTGAGAACATCCTCGGGATTCCATACCAGCGTTACCTTGCGGCGGTGCTGCTCATCGGCCATGCGCTCCAGCGCCTCGCGGCCGATGAAGTCGTGGTCAAATTTGATGAGATGACCATGGCCGATATCCCACGGCGTGACATAGTAGTCCTCGATATTTGATGAGTAGAAGCTGCCGCCCAGGGACATCCTCGCCTCGGCGCTTTTCGCAGGCAACCACTCCCGATAGTCCTGCAACCCCGGACTGGTGTAAATCGCAGAGACCGGCACTGCCCACCAACCTGTTTCGATAACGGTTGTAAAGTAGGCCAGAGAGCCAATTTGGCGCAGGCCGTATTGTTTACCCGCTTCGACAATCGCCGACTTGACCTTGTCGCGATCTTCCCATGGACCAGATACTTCGAGCCCAGGAACACCACCCATGCTGTGGCGCATTGCTCGCACCTTGCAGCCTGCTATTTCAAGCCAACCGGAGCGGAAGAACTTCAATTCCGGCAATGGCCCGCCGTGAACTTCCTGCAATACTTCCAACGCATGTGGTCCCTCAACCTGATAACGATAGTGCACGCGTTTGCCTGCCGGGTTGATGGCCCACAACGGGTCAAGCTCGACCGTGACGTCATAGTCTCCCTGTTCGCAATTGAATTGCACCCAGTTGGTCGTCGCAGGGTTGCCTACCAGCAGCAACTCATCCTCATCGAGGTAATAGAGAATGCCGTCACCGATAACATAGCCTTCCGGCGAACAGCCGAGAAATTGTTTCGCCCTGCCCGGCG
The DNA here is from genome assembly GCA_003229095.1 of Woeseia sp. GTDB lineage: Bacteria > Pseudomonadota > Gammaproteobacteria > Steroidobacterales > Woeseiaceae > SZUA-117. Next base: position 4,998 of record QIHS01000380.1, read on the forward strand.
CAAATGTCTTGAAAGTGTTGACTCCCAAGCGCTCGAAAACACGTAATGCATCGGGTCCGCGGACGAACAGGCTGTTCATGTGATAGGACTGATCGTGCAGCGCGACGGTCTCGCGCCAGGAGCGCTGCTCGTCACGCCAGTTTGTAAATTCAGGTCGCACACATTCCGCAGGCATCAGCACCGAAAATATGTTTAGCGCTACCTTCGGCGGATTCTGGTACAGATAGTCGACAACGTTTGGCAGTGACGCCAGGAACCCCTCCAGCGAGGTTGCTTTCTGCTGCGAACTCATCGGTTTCTCACCTGTTTTTATTTCGCTGGGTTGTGTTGCCATATCGACTGTCGCCCTACCGGTAAGAGGTTAAAAGTACTGAAAAATGTGGTGTTTGGAACTACAACTATTCTACAATACTATCGATAGAAATAGAATTGTTTATAGTTTTTTTATCTATAAACTAATAGATAACACCCAGCGTATCGAGACCTGCCGGCAGCAACCGTTAGTCTACATTTTGGCTGATACTGTAATGAAAAGGCGCAAAATACCCCTCATATGCGTCACTTTGACCAATTGCTTTACGTTTTGCACAGGATTACCGATTTTGCAAAAGGGCCACAAAAACAGACAGGGCCCTCGTAACTGCGTCATGGCCGAACCCGAGAATCATATAGGGCTTCCCTGCAATGCTTAGTGTCCGGCGTTGGGCGGCCAGACATTCCCGGCTGTTTGAAGCCCTGTATTCCGGCTTCGAAAAGGTTTTACTCACACTTGAGCCGCTGATTCGCCGCATAGGATACCAGCGCATGGAACGACCTTTCGCTGCCGTAGAGAAAGTCACCAAACGCTTCCTGTTCGATTCGCAAATGTGCGGTACCTGTACGCTCGGCGCGACCGGCATGGTTTGTCCGATGAATTGCCCGAAGAAAATGCGCAACGGTCCTTGCGGTGGCGTGCGCTCGAACGGTCATTGTGAAATCACGCCTGAAATGCCCTGCGTATGGGTCGACGCCTACACTGGCAGCCGGCAGATGAAACACCATGAGCGAATTCACGAATTTCAGCAAGCCATTGACCACCGTCTTGCCGGCAGTTCGTCCTGGCTGCTGGAGATACGTCGGGTAAGTGGTCGCGATGACAACATTAGTGACTCCAAATGACGGGTAACGAATTCGATGTCCCGGAATACTCGCGACCCCTGGATGCTGGTCACAGCTCTCATGGCCACCTTGAGAAACTACTACGCGATGGCCACTTTGCCGTCACCGCTGAACTCTCCCCACCGGACTCTGCTGACCCGCAGGAAGTCTATCGCCGGGCGCGAGTATTTGACGGGTATGTGGACGCTATAAATGCCACTGACGGCTCTGGCGCAAACTGCCATATGTCCAGCGTCGCGGTTTGTGCCCTGCTCACGCGAGTCGGGTATTCGGCGGTTATGCAGGTCTCCTGTCGCGACCGCAACCGCATATCGATACAGGGTGACGTACTTGGCGCAGCGGCAATGGGTGTTGCCAACGTCCTTTGCCTGACCGGCGATGGCGTTACCTTGTTAAACCTGATCAGAGAAATGAGGGACAAGTGCCAGTTCCAGAGCGGGCGCGAAATTTCACAGCCACCGCGTCTTTTTCTCGGCGGTGCTGCCAATCCCTTCGCGCCGCCGTTGGACTTCCGGCCGCACCGCCTGGCGAAAAAAATCGCAGCTGGCGCACAGTTCATTCAAACCCAATATTGCTATGACATCGATCGCCTGAAAACGTACATGGCGAAAGCCACGGATCTCGGCCTCACCGAGAAAGCCTTCATCCTCATTGGTGTTGGCCCGCTGGCTTCGGCGCGTGCCGCCGAGTGGATACGAACGCACGTTCCTGGCGTGCATATTCCGGATGCCGTCATCGCACGCCTCGCCAGCAGCGAAAACCCGAAACAGGAAGGCAAGAAAGTCTGTATTGAGTTAATTCAACAGATTCACGACATCAAAGGCGTGTCAGGCGTACATATCATGGCCTACCGGCAGGAAGAAGCGGTCGCCGACATTATTCAGCAGTCGAATGTTTTGGAGGGACGAACGCCTTGGTATCCCGGCATGCCGGTGCAATGAGCGTTGCCGACCGCCTGCCCGTTTGGAAATGTCCTCTGTGACTCGAATTCTCTGCACGAAATTACAGAACCTGCTCAGCCTGCTGGTTTTCTGTCATAATTTCATTCGACACACGCCATGAAAATTCACATCAAAAATATGGTTTGCGACCGCTGCAGGTTCGTTGTCCAGAACATTCTGGACAGTTTGAATCTTGCAGCCGTTTCTGTGCAGTTGGGAGAAGTCGACTTCGGCGCGGCAGAAATTGATACTCAGCAACTGGAGCAGTTCCGTAACAAGATCGAATCCGTCGGTTTTGAACTTATCAATGATAAGAAAAGCAGGTTGATCGCAAAACTTCGACAACATGTCATCGAGTTTGTGCGAAAAGACTCGCTTGAGAAAGTGAAGCTGTCAGAGTTCCTGGCATCCCGTCTGCACCATGACTACAGCTATTTGAGCAAGCTCTTCTCTTCAGTCGAAGGCGTGACAATCGAGCATTTCTACATCTCGCAGAAAATCGAAAAAACCAAAGAACTTCTGGTCTATGACGAACTTACACTGACGGAGATTTCATACCGTCTGGGTTATAGCAGCGTGGCCCACCTTAGCCGACAGTTCAAGAAGATAACCGGTCTGACACCATCGCATTTCAAGCAACTGCGGGACAGCGGCCGACGCAATTCCATCGACAAAGTATGAATTCTGCAACATATTTCAAGAAAGATGTAACACGTCTGCACGGTTTATGACGCACAGTGGATAGCCTGAATCAAACCATAGACTGCAGGAGATCAAAGCATGAGTAAACAAATCAAATTGTCTGTTCCTGGCATGAAGTGTGGTGGCTGTGTAGATGCCATCGAAAAAGTTCTGGACGACGCGGGTGTGGCAAGTTCAAAAGCCGATCTGGAGTCGAAAACCGTTGTGGTTGAGGCGGAAGCACCTGTATCAGAAATGATCAGCGCGATAAAAACGATCGGCTTCGACGCAACGGAAGTCGCCTGACAAGGCATCAGGAGCGGTCAATATGAGTGATGCTATCCGATTGTCGGTGTCCGGTCTGAGTTGTGCGGCCTGCGTTTCCTCGGTGGAAAATGCACTAACGGGCGTGCCCGGCGTATCTGCTGCAAACGTGAATTTTGCCGAGCACACCGCACTTATTGAAGGCGATGTAGAAGCACAATCACTGGTCGATGCAATCCGCGGTGCGGGCTACGACGCCGCAGAGCTGACGGGTGAAGAGGACGAGTCAGAAAAGGAAGCAGCTGAGAAGGCACACTATCGAGACCTGCTCAGGAAAACTGCCTTCGCTGCCGCTGTGGGTATTCCACAATTCGTCTTTGGAATGTCGGGCTTCCTGCCCAGGCTTGACGCCGACGGGCGCCTGTTCTGGCTCGGGATCGGAGTGCTGACCCTCGGTGTTCTTGTCTATTCGGGCGGCCGTTTTTTCACCGGTGCGTGGAATTCCGGCAGAAACCACAATGCCAATATGGATACATTGATCGCCCTTGGAACCGGCACGGCTTGGGTTTACTCGATGGTCATCGTCATGTTCCCTGATCTCGTGCCCCCGATGGCGCAGAACGCATATTTCGAAGCAGCGGCCATCATAATCGCCTTTATCAATTTCGGCGCCGCAATGGAGATGCGGGCGCGCGGCACAAGCGCCTGATTGGCATGCAGGCGAAAACGGCACGTGTTGTGCGTGACGACGTCGAACTGGATATTCCCATAGCAGATGTGAGGCTGGACGAGGTATTGCGGGTGCGGCCTGGCGAGCGCATCGCTGTAGACGGTGTCATCGTCGACGGGCACTCCAGCATCGACGAATCCATGTTGACCGGGGAACCTGTGCCGGTGCAAAAGAAACTTGGTGATGAAGTCGCCGCTGGCACCATCAACAAGATGGGTTCCTTCCTGTTTCTGGCAAAACGTATCGGCAAAGATACGGCACTGTCGCAGATCATTGAGATGGTTCGTACCGCACAATCATCAAAACCTGCAATAGGCCGGCTGGTTGACAAGGTCTCGTCCGTGTTCGTTCCGACTGTCATGATTATTGCGGTCGTCACTTTCCTGCTCTGGATGAACTTCGGCAGCGGAGATCAGGTGACGACGCTTGCGATTGTCACGACAATGACCATTCTGATCATCGCCTGTCCCTGTGC
>QIHS01000265.1 GCA_003229095.1 Woeseia sp.
CTTGAGGTTATCTTCGTCGAGATCACCTGCCGCCACACGACGCATACCGAAAGGCGTTTGCACCAGCATCTCGCCACTGCCAATGCCGATGGTGTAGATGCGCACCTCTTCCCGAGCAGCTAGGTCGGCGGCCTTGAGTGGATCGACATTGCCCGCCGTGTTGGCACCATCGGTGAGCAGGATCAGCACCCGGTTGCTGGCCGGTTCCTTGCGCAGGCGCTTGATGGCCAGACCAATGGCATCACCAATGGCCGTTTGTTGACCGGCCAGACCGATTTGCGCCTCGTCCAGCAGGATGCGTACGGTGTCGCGGTCGAAGGTCAGCGGTGCTTGCAGGTAAGCTTCGTCGCCAAACAGGATCAGGCCGATGCGGTCGCCCTTGCGTTGCTCGATAAAATCACCAGCCACAGCCTTGACCGCCGTCAGGCGGCTTAACTGGAGGCCACGGGTTTGCATGTCCTCATTCTGCATGGAGCCGGAGATATCCACCGCCAGCATCAGGCTGCGGCCGCTGATTGGCAGATGTACGCTCTCGCCGATCAGCTGCGGGCGCGTTGCCGCCAGCACCAGTAGCACCCAGGCGAATATGGCCAGCAGTAATCGCAGGCGGGAGCGTGGACCGCTGTGCGTTTGCAGGTTGTCTTGTAGGGCCGCGTAAAAGGGAATGTGCAGCGTGGCCGGAGCGACGCCGGGCGCACGGGGCAGCAGCAGTGCCAGCAGCGGCAAGGGCAGGGTGGCGAACAGCCAGGGCCAGGCGAATTCAATATTCATTGTTAATGCTCATCATCAGTGACTCATGTTCTTGTTTATCCATTCACGCATCAGAGCACTCAGCGCAGCCAGATCCACATCGGCGGGCAGGGCAGGTTGATAGGGGCCGGTGGCCAGCACCTGACCAGGACCGTCACTGAATCGACCATCGCCACCGGAGTTGTCGAGAAAGCGCAGCCACTCGTTGCCGGTCAGCGCGGCCACCTGCTGACGGGGAAAACGCATCAGCGCCAATCGCCGCAGCAGAATGGAAAGTTCCGAAATTGCCTTCGGCGTGACATCGCCGGGCTGCCGGGTAAGCGCATCCAGCATAGCCAGCAGTTGTTGGCGCTGGCGGTACAGACGGTAACGACGCAGGACAAAGCGGGTCGTCCATACCAGCAGAACCAGCAATAACACAGCAAGCAGCCACCAGCCAGGAGCCGGAGGCCACCAGCTGGGCTCGGCGGGCAGGTGAATATCTCGCAGTTGCAACGCTGAGGGGGTGTCCGGGTTCATGCGGCGGTTTCCTGTGGCGGGTTTTGTGCCGGTGGTGTTGCTCTGCCGCCAAAGTGGCTGCGCAGGACATTGGCCACGTCATCGTCGGTGGACAATTGCAACAGCGGGATGATCCGGCTGCGCATGAGGTCTCGCAGTGCCTGATGGTGTCGACTGAAAAAATCGTTGTAGGCCTTTCGTGCGGTGGCTGAACGGGTATCGAGAATACCTGTGTCCTGGCCATCGCTGACGCCGTAACGCGCTGGGGGTGGGGGAGTGAGTTCCAACACGTCAACCAGCTGGATGGCAATCACGTCGTTGTGTTGGCGCAGTCGTGTCAGGTGTTTGCCGGTTTCTTCGTCGATACCGTAAAAGTCGCTGAGCAGGACAACCAGACTGCCGGGCCGACTGACCCGGCGCAGGCGGCCCAACGCGGTATTCAGCCCCTGTGGGTGCGGTGGCTGCCGGAGATTTTCCAGCGGGTCGGTTTGCGCCACCAGTTGCCGGATCAGGCGCAGCACGCCGTGCTTGCCGCCGCGCGGCGGCAGTTCGTGGTGATTACCATTGAACAGCAAGGCACCGATACGGTCGCCGTGGGCGGCGGTCGCCCAGGCGATAAGGCTGGCAGCACGCGCGGCCACCACGGATTTGAGTGCCCCCCGGCTGGCGAAGAACATGCCTGGATTCAGGTCCACGCACAGCACCACCGGGCGTTCGCGCTCTTCCTGATAGACCTTGGTATGCGGTCGCCCGGTGCGCGCAGTGACCCGCCAGTCCATATTGCGGATATCGTCGCCGGGCTGGTAAATACGGGATTCCTGATAGTCCATACCACGGCCACGAAAGCGCGAGGCATGGCCGCCCGACAGCTGTGCGCGAGCTGATTGTTTGCGGCTGAGATCCAGTTTGCCTGCCTGCTGGCGCAGGGCGATAAGTTCATCGAGGCTGGGGCGGGTGGCAGAGTTTCGGGCAGCAGAGTCAGGGGCAGTTCCAGTCGTCGCATCAGCAGGCCGGTTGCGGTTTGGCAGGAATCGCTCGAAAAACCGCATCTCAGGCGACCGGGATCAGTTTCAGCAGTTCGCGGATCACATCATCAGCGTTCATGCCTTCGGCCTCGGCTTCAAAGGAAATCAGCACCCGGTGGCGCATTACGTCGAAGGCCATTGCCTGTACGTCGGCTGGTGACACATAGTCGCGGCCGTCCAGCCAGGCATGGGCGCGGGCGCAGCGATCCAGGGCAATGGTGGCGCGCGGGCTGGCACCATAACTTACCCAGCGGGCCAGCGCTGCGCTGTAGGGTGCCGGATCGCGACTGGCCAATACCAGTTGCACGAGATATTCCTCCACCGGCTCGGCCATATGGATGTTTAGCACTTCCTGCCGGGCGGCAAAAATCCGGGCTTTGTCCAGCATGACGCCGGAAGCCGCCGGGGTGGTGTCTTCACGCTCGGCTTGTTGGCGGGCCAGCTTCAAAATTGCATGTTCCGCCTGTGCATCGGGGTAGCCGATGCGCACATGCATCAGGAAACGATCCAATTGTGCCTCGGGTAAAGCATAAGTGCCTTCCTGCTCAATGGGATTTTGCGTGGCCATCACCAGAAACGGACGCGGAAGGGGATAGGTGTGCCGACCGACAGTGATTTGCTTCTCGCCCATGGCTTCCAGCAATGCCGATTGCACCTTGGCCGGAGCACGGTTGATTTCGTCAGCGAGAATCAGATTATGAAACAGCGGCCCCTGCTGAAAATGGAAATCGCCAGTCTCCGGACGATAAATGTCAGTGCCGGTGAGGTCACTGGGCAACAGGTCCGGGGTGAATTGCAGGCGGTGAAAATCGCCCTCCAGTACCGCCGCCAGCTCCTTGATGGCGGTGGTCTTGGCCAGCCCCGGCGCGCCCTCCACCAGCAAATGGCCGTCGGCCAACAGCGCGATTAACAGGCGTTCGACCAGTGCCTGCTGGCCGATGATGCGTGCCTGCAAGTGCTCACGCACCTGATGAAAGGCTTGGCAGGCCTCGCTATTGGAGGTGTTCGCAGCGGCTGCGGCGATGTTTGTGTTCATGTTACTAACTCCTTGTGAGGGCTCGGTATACTGTAGGGTCTCTATTTTCAGTCATTATACTGCGGTTATGGACAGAACCCGACTGACCTGTTTGCCATCTTTTTATCGAAAAAGGGATTTGCGGACGGATTCTACTTTTCCAGCGGTAGCGACAGCGGGCATATGCCAACAGAACCTGACTTTATTTTCAGTTTGATAGGGACATGCACGTCCCTCCTAAGGAATGGAACACAATAACTGATACAATTGGCATTCCTGCTTCAACCCGTCTTCGCCCGTTCTTCAATCACAAAAGCTCGAAATAGAACGACTATTCCTGCACCTTTGTTCGGCAACGGCTCTTGCGTTGCTCTACCTTCTGCATCCATGCCGTCGTCAATCAGAACGAACCAATACGGACCCAATCAGAGCACCACTGGTATCAGTTATTGTGTTCTATTCCTTAGCGATTGACCTTTCCCCCCACCCATGGTTCGCAGCGTTCGGCGACATTATACAACAGGATTTCTGATTGATGAATTTGAACCGCGAGAAACACGCAGGTTAGTTACCGCGAGAAACACGCAGGTTAGTTAGTGTCCGCTCGAAAACTCATAACATATTGAAATATATTTGATTTATCGTGTTTTCCACAGACGGAGTTTTTGCTTAATAAAGCGGGTTTAATGATATGCGATTTATATTAAGCGCATATACAGCGACTATGATCAAATCAACAATTGCCGATCAACAGCTACCTCGAAAACTTCGTTACTTAATGTATAGAAAAAAATATTAATATTCATGGGGTTAGCGGTTTTTCGTGTGGTAATATGTAATATTAAGCAATGACCCCTTCTGTTTGTTATTGGAAACCTGAACTATATGAGTAATAATATAGCTATTAAAAACATAGTCCATGCTAACCAGACGTTGTATCGGAGAGTGGCGCTGACTGAGTTGTCTATAAATTGGGGCGTAATAGTAAAGTTCTGTGCAAGCCTGAAAGTTTGGAAATAGAAGCTGTGTCGCAATTCTCGGCATATTAAAAGTATTCAGTTCGGTGCCGGTTAAAAGTGAAGCGGGAAAACGGCAATAAAACCAGCTACTATTTTTATTCAGTCATAGTTAAAAAGCTGTGAAACAAGCCACCAAGTATAAGGTAGTCAAAATATTACAAGTAAAGACTTGCCTTCTAATACGTCGCGCCATCGATCTTTTGGGCGAAGTAAGTACTTTACGGTATCCCTCTCATTATTATACGAATTCAGGCGTGCTTAGGAATGGGCACGAAATAACTTCCCTGTTTGGCGCCCGGATTTAGTGCGACTTCGTTCGTTCTGATTGACGACGGCATGGATGCAGGAGGTAGAGCAACGCAGGAGCAATAGTCGTTCTATTTCGAGCTTTTGTGATTGAGGAACGGACGAAGACGGGTTGAAGCCGGGATGCAAAACAGGGAAGTTATTTCGTGCACGTTCCTTAGTAACCTGCGTGCGCTAGAAGCGGTATTACATCATGCCATATAAGGAATTGGAAATACTGGTTGAATCATCGAAGCCGTAAAAAGGCGATCAATTGGGACAAGTTTAGCAAGTTGTTGGAGAAAATACCGTTACCGAAGCCCAAGATAGTCCATAATGTTTAAAGAGCTTGCAGGGTAGCAAA
>QIHS01000508.1 GCA_003229095.1 Woeseia sp.
TAATCACATCAGCATTTTGTTGCAGCGCGTCCGCCATCAGGAATTCCAGCTTGCGGGTCTTGTTGCCACCGGTACCAAGCCCGGTGCAGTCATCCCGTTTGACGTAAATGTCCGGTCCGCCAAGGTGCTTACTCAGGCGTGGCAAATGTTCGAGCGGTGTTGGCAAATGAGCGAGAGAAACGCGTGGGAATCGGGATATCAGCACAGTGGGATCCTTGTCTGTCGTTTTCATTGTTTACCTGGCAATGATACATAACCTTTTGCAAGGTCGACGGTACGGCGCGCCAACACATCAGTTGATGCAATTACGGGCACTGGAAATCCGTCGCCGCTAAACACGATTGGAATTTCAGTGCAGCCAGAAATAAGTATGTCGGCGCCGGCATCAATCAATGCATGTGCAACAGATTCCATACCCTCTGTCACCGATTCGCCTTTGTCGCCGGCTTTAATGGCGTTGATAAGATCCATCAATTTTTGCTGGTCAGCCTGATCGGGAACGAGTGCGACTCGGCCGGATGCGTCGATTGCATCCTGGTAAACCCTGGTGTTGACGCAGGCGTTGGTCGCCAATACACCGACCGTTCGTGCGTCCGCACGGACCTGCTCTATTTCGCGGACAGATTCGTCAATGATGTTAACAAAGGGAATATCGCTGGACGCGTGCACGTCATCGATAAAAATGTGGGCCGTGTTGCACACCATCACCAGGAATTCTGCGCCCGCTGATTCGAGGCGCTGCGCCATTGCCCCGAGTCGCGCTGATACATCGTCATTGCCTGAAATCATCGCGGTCTGACGATCCGGAATTGTGGGGTCATTGTCGACAATCATGTGGACGTGATCCTGATCGCAGCGGGCTTTGGTTAAAGCGATGACTCTTGCCATGAAATCAACGGTGGCATCGGGCCCCATACCGCCCATTACACCAACCGTTTTCTGTGTCTTTTCGCCCATTTAACGCTGATCTCTGCTCTGAATGGCCGCGAGAATAGCACTCTTTACGCGATATGCACGCGCGCTGTACCCTGTATCACACGACTTCCGGCCACTGACAACAACTACCATGATCACGACCACAAAACTCGCTACTCTGTTTGCCGCCTTTTTCTTCGTTGGCGCCCTGCAAGCGCAGGATTCCAGCCCCGAAATCGATCAGCGGTCCTACAACCTTGGCATCATGGGTGGCTTCGCTGAAGTCGTCCGGTTAGGGGTCAAAAAACTCGCGTTGAGCGAAGTAATGACACCTGAAGAAATGGATGGCGTCATGGAAGATGCGATGGTCATCGCAAAAAGGAATGAAGTATTGATCTGGCGGGAAACCGACCTGATTGTTACCGACCTTTACCCTGCAGATGTCGCAGTCGGCAAACATGTGCTGCTGATCTACACCGGCGATACACTCAACGAATACCTTGCTCTTAAAGCTGACAGGACTGCATTGACCGAGAGCGGTCACTACAAAGGTCAAGCGCGAAGGGACATCGCGCGACGGTTCGGGCAGTTGTTAAGTTACCCTGACGAAGTGATTGACGATCTGATCGTGCGGCAAAATGAATACCCAAACTGAGACGCAATTTCCGCGAGTAATTTCACGTAGAGACTACGACACTTTCGGGCGCGTTTTTATGGGGTTTTTACATGAATAACGTCAATACTTTCAAGCGCGCCGAGATACTCCGCAACATATTCCAGCGGAACCGGTCCCAGCTCTGTCATTAACCAGTCGCGGATGTCGCTGACGGTACGATTTCCATCAACAAAGTTAAGTGCCTCGTAAGCGTATTGTCCGCCACCACCGTATGTGCCTGAGTACTGCCTCAGTCGCAGGCTGGCTAAATTGTCTGCGCCGTATTTGTCGCTGAGATAGGAATAACCGAACGCGCCCATCGGGCCTTCGATGTCCTTGTTTCTTTCATAAACCGTATTGTTGCGCTCGATGCTGTCGGCGGTCTCCGGGGGCGCAACAAGTTCCTGCAGCTTCGCCAGAAATCCCATGGCAGACATGTGGTCGTCATCCGCCAGCACTGCGAATTGCTCAACACTATGAACCTTGCGCCGCTCGACGACGAAATGAATGTCGGTTGCTGCGATTTTATCGACGTTACTCAGTGGCATTCTTCGTTCAAGCAGATCGCCACTGCGCGTCAGTGCGTTACGTTCGAGCATGTCGAGAACAGCAGGCACATCATCATCCGACATGTTGGCAAGAAACCAGGCGCTAACCGCACCGATGAATGCGGCGCGTTTGAGTTTTGTTGGATCAATGTTTGCGGCGAGGTCGTAATTGGTGTGAATGTAGCGGTCCGGCCACTCATGCAGATAGAGGCCCGGCATCGCCCAGGTTCCCTCGAAAAAAACGTCATGGTCGCTGCCCATATCGAGGCCTTCCATTAGCGCGAGCAAGGGTTCCTTGCCCCCCTCGGGTGCATTCAATGGAAAGTCGACTGTTGCGCCGCCAGCGAACGCCTCTGTTTGCTCGTTAACAAAATGGCCAATCTCATGGCCTAAGTCGCTGACAAATGAGGGCACGCTGATCGGGCCACCCGATATTCTGAATACCGATTTAGTGACGGGACCACCGCCAACCATATCCATATGAATATTGGCTTTGATGCGAGACGTATCCTCGTGTTGCGTCAGGTAGATAATGCTGCCTTCGATTTCGGCCGGCCATAGAAAGCGAATAGTGCGTGAAGGCCGAGGCAGGATGCCATTTTTTACCAGGCTGTTGAGTGTTCTTGCTGTCTCGAGAATAGAGACGCAACCAGATGCATTATCGTTTGCGCCCGGGCGCGGATGATCGAGGTGGCAGGTAAAATGGATGTCTTCTCCAGCGCGGTCAGTGCCACGAATGGCAGCGGTCGCAAATTTGTATTGGCCTTTCTTGTGGCTTGCATCAACACGGGCATGAAAAAGCATTTCTTCGCCGTTTGCCAATTGCTGCTGAAGTTTCCGGGCTTCACCCAGGGAAATCATGAATCCGAAGGATTCGGTTTTCGGAAAACTGCTGAGATGCCCCCAGCGAACCAGTCGATCATCTTCTTTCCACCAGGCAGAGCGCTGGTTGGGTGCGTAAGAGATGATACCGACAGCGCCCAATTCGCCCACGGCACGCTCGACCACACTGCCGGGCTGACTGGATGTCAACACCAGCTTGCCGCGGAGATTTTTGTCGTGATAGTCCGCATCAGACGTGCCCGCGCCGATATCCACCAATGTGGCGGTCACGTCACCGGACAAACTGTCTTGTGCGAGCGATAGCGGCACGGAGCTCCAGTCTGCGAGTCGTCGAACGCGAATCGTTTCTCCATCAACTTCGGCAAGCTCCCACAACTCGGCAGAACGCACACTCCAGACAGGTCGCGACTTCTGTGTCCCAAACATGGTCTTGCCGTCTGCCGGGTAGCTAAGCAACTCGATGTCATCAAGCCCGTAGGACTCGAGCATTTGCAATATGTGCCCGGTTGCGGAATCGAATTGATCGCTGGCGCGCATGCGGTGTTGCAGCGTGATCGTATC
>QIHS01000093.1 GCA_003229095.1 Woeseia sp.
GATGCAGAACGACCCTGGCTGGACTATCACCGCCTGGCACCAGTGGCTTCGCAATGTTGGTCGGTGCGGAAGAGCATGAAGTTGTGGCGATGAATTCGCTGACCGTCAACCTGCATTTGCTGATGGCCGGTTTTTATCGTCCTGACCAGAAGCGCCGAAAAATCATTATCGAATCAACTGCCTTTCCATCGGACTATTTCGCGGTGGCGTCGCAAATTCGGCTGCACGGCAATGACCCGGATGAATGCCTGGTTGAATGGCAGCCGCGCGATGACGAACTTTTCCATACGGAAGACCTGAGCGCACTGCTTGAGCGAAATGCCGGTGAAATCGCCCTAATGTTGCTGCCCGGCGTTCAGTACTACACCGGCCAGGTTTTCGACATGGCCGAGCATTGCAGGATGGCCAGGGATGCCGGTTGCGCAATTGGCCTCGACCTCGCGCACGCGGTCGGCAACGTTCCGCTGGAGCTTCACGACTGGGCACCCGACTTCGCCGCATGGTGCACTTACAAATACCTCAATAGCGGCCCCGGCGCGATTGGCGGAGCGTTCGTGCATTCACGCCATCTGGACAGTGAGGTGCCGAGCCAACTCAAGGGATGGTGGGGGCACGAGGAATCCACACGATTTCGCATGGCACGTGAGTATCGTGCTGCTGATGGCATAGACCGCTGGCAGTTGAGCAACCCGTCGATTCTATCGCTGGCCCCGCTGGTCGGCTCACTACAGCTATTCGAAACAGCCGGCATGGATGCGTTGCAGGAGAAGTCCGTGCAACAGGCGAATTACCTGACCGCGCTTCTCCAACAGCAGTTTGCCGGACAAGTTGGCACACTCACACCAGAAGATGCTCGCGGCTGTCAGCAATCACTGGTTATTACGGATAGCAACATCGACGCCAAAGCGGTATTCAAAGACCTCGAAGCCATGAATGTGATCGGCGACTGGCGCGAACCGAATGTTATTCGCATCGCGCCAGTACCCTTGTATAACAGCTTCGAAGATATACCCTTGTATAACAGCTTCGAAGATATTCACGAATTTTCCGTCAGGCTAAGAGCTGCGATAGACGCCAATGAAAAGAAATAATGTCACCATCCTTGGCGCCGGGCTGTGCGGCAGCCTGTTGTCCATCATCTTCGCCCGTCGCGGCATCAAAGTGACTTTGCTTGAGCGACGGCCGGACCCGCGGCTGGCCGGCGCTGTTGGCGGACGTTCCATCAACCTCGTCATGTCATCTCGTGGCATTCGAGCCGTAAAACATGCCGGCGTGTTCGAACAGATTGAGCCGTTGTTGGTAGCGATGAAGGGAAGACTCATCCATAGCCTGGATGGAGACACAGAGTTACAACACTACGGCCAAAAAGACTCGGAAGTGATTTATTCCGTATCCCGTTCTGCGCTGAATTGCATTCTCATCGACCAGGCGGACGCGGAACCCAACGTGACTATCCGCTTCGAGCAGGAAGCCGTTTCCTACTATCCGGAAGAGTCCACTGTAAGAATGCGAGACCACATTAAAGCCTGCGATTACGACCTCGATGCAACACCGTTGATTGCTGCCGACGGTGCCGGGTCTCTCGTGCGGCGCGCGTATCAAGAGAGCGATGCGATCACGGCGAGCGAAGAACTGCTGCCCCACAGCTATAAAGAGCTTGCCATTCCGGGCGGTTCCAATGGCGCGTTCCAGTTAGACCCCGGCGCGCTGCACATCTGGCCACGAGGCGGTTTCATGTTGATTGCCTTGCCGAATCCGGGCGGCGATTTTACGCTGACTCTCTTTCTGGCAAGCGAGGGCGAAACCAGTTTTGCTGCGTTGGATGAGGATCAGAAAGTAAATGATTTTTTCAATGAAAACTTCGCCGATGCGGTGCCGCTGATCGACGACCTGATCGGCACCTGGAACCGGAACCCGGTCGGCCTGCTCGGCACGGTTCGCTGCGATCACTGGCACGACGACGATAAACTGCTGCTAATAGGCGACGCAGCACACGCAGTCGTTCCTTTTCATGGCCAGGGAATGAATCTTGCCTTCGAAGACTGCGTGGTGCTCGATCAGGTGCTCGACAATCCCGATGCAGATTGGCAGACGGTATTCGAAGTCTACGAAAAAGAGCAATTGGCCAACGCAAATGCCATCGCAGATATGGCGCTCGAAAACTACATTGAAATGCGCGACACAGTATTGAGCCCTGAGTATCTGTTGCGCAAGGAGCTGTCATTTATCCTTGAACGCAGACTGCCGGATCGCCTAATACCGCGATATTCCATGATCATGTTCCACGACGAAATCCCCTATGCGGTTGCGCAGGAGCGCGGAAACCTGCAACAGAAAATATTGGAAGAACTTACACAAGGCATTGATTGCATAGATGAAATAGATATCGAAGTTGCCGTTGAAGAAGTAAGAAATCGATTGCCACCAGTGCACTGACAAGTGACTATCAGGCCACAATCCCGAATTATTCGCGTGGACACTCGCGTCGTTGCCAACATTCAAATGAAAAACCGGGTTCCTGACCGTCGGCAGCGAAATCCTGTAATTCGATGATATCCCAATCTTTGGTATCCAGGTCGGGGAAGAATGTATCGCCTGCAATGTTTGCGTGAACACGCGTGAGGTAGATACGCTCAGCCATCGGCAGGAACAATGCATATATCTTGCTCCCACCAATCACCATTACCTCGTCGAGGTCGCCGGCAATGGCAAGCGCCTGCTCGGGAGATGCAACGACATCGCACCCAGCTGCTTCAAAAGTCGGCTGGCGAGTCATGACGATGCTGCGTCGACCTGGCAAGGCCATGCCGATCGAATCGTAGGTCGCCCGACCCATGATCATTGGCTTGCCCATCGTGATCGCCTTAAAGCGTTTCAGGTCTGCAGACAGATGCCAGGGTAATTTTCCATTGGCACCGATAACATTGTTCGCCGAGACCGCGACGATGAGGGAAATTCTCATACTCTTCCCGGTCGGCTAAACAGCGATAGCGGCTTTAATGTTCGGATGCGATTCGTAGTTGAGAATCTCGAAATCCTCAAATTTGTAATCGAAGATACTTTCCGGGCGGCGTTTGATTGCCAGGGTGGGTAAAGGCAGCGGTTCGCGTGTCATTTGCTCTTCCGCCTGCTCGATATGATTCGAGTAAAGATGGCAATCGCCGCCGGTCCAGATAAATTCGCCGACATTCAGGTCCGTTTGTTGCGCAATCATGTGCGTCAGCAGCGCGTAGGAAGCAATGTTGAACGGCACGCCGAGAAACACATCGGCGCTGCGTTGATATAGCTGGCAGGACAGTTTTCCATCTGCCACGTAGAACTGAAATAGACAGTGGCAGGGCGGCAAGGCCATACCCGGCAAGTCTGCCACATTCCATGCGCTAACGATGATGCGCCGGGAGTCAGGGTCTTCCTTGATACGCTTAACGACGCTCTGGATCTGGTCAATGGCTTCGCCAGACGCATCGCGCCACTTGCGCCACTGTACGCCGTAGACCGGCCCCAGATTGCCGTCGTCATCTGCCCATTGATTCCAGATCGACACGCCGTTTTTCTGCAGGTAGCGAATATTGGAATCGCCACTCAGGAACCACAGCAGCTCATGAATGATTGATTTCAAGTGGAGTTTCTTGGTTGTCACCAAAGGAAAACCCTGGCTGAGATTGAAACGCATCTGGTGACCGAATACGCTTTGTGTGCCGGTACCGGTGCGATCTTCCTTGTGCACACCATGCTCACGAATATGGCGCATCATTGACAGATACTGCTGCATGTCAGGCCGCGACGGTTGCGTTGCCGCGTTTGCGATAGGCCAGGAACAGCAGTACACCGCCGACGACGATCATCGGCGCCGTGAGAATCTGTCCCTGCGTGACCCAGTCGAACAACAGGTAACCTTTGTTGGCATCCGGGACCCGGTAGAACTCAACGTAGAAGCGAAATACACCGTAGAAGAGCAGGAACATGCCGGACATTGCCATCTTCGGCCGCTGCCGGGCAGAAAACCACCAAAGAATGACAAATAGCACCAGTCCTTCCAGAATCGCCTCGTAGAGCTGCGATGGGTGCAAGCCCACGCCATTGATGTTGAAAGCCCACGGAACCGTGGTTTCCTTGCCCCACAACTCGCCGTTGATAAAGTTGCCGATGCGGCCGGTCCCCAGGCCGATGGGTACCAACGGAGCTGCAAAATCGGTCATGTGCCAGATGCCAATGCCAATACTGCGGCCGTACAACCACATCGCAGCGATGACGCCCAGCAAACCACCGTGGAACGACATGCCGCCCTGTGTGATCTTGAAAACATACAGCGGATCCTGCAGCCACAGGTCCCAGCCGTAAAAAATGCAATATCCCAGTCGACCACCGACGATGACACCGATCATGGCGTAGTAAATAACGTCCGCAACCTGTTCGGGCTTGATCATCGACCACGCTTGCTTCGCCCGTA
>QIHS01000518.1 GCA_003229095.1 Woeseia sp.
CAGATCCAGGTGTCGGCCGAGCGATTGCTTTCATCGTCATTGGCGCATTCGGTTTGTATTTCGGTGGACAATGGGTGGTCGCAGGTGCGGTTGGTCTCGCTCAGGCATGGGGGATAAACGACACCTTGGTCGGCCTGACAATCGTTGCCGTGGGAACCTCCAGTCCGGAACTGATTGCGGCTGCGGTGGCGGCGTCCCGCAATCAAACCGATATTGCGGTAGGCACCGAAGTCGGCTCGAACGTATTTAATCTGCTTCGGGTACTGGGCCTGACGTCAAGTATCGTCGAACTCCCGATTGAAGTCGTAAGCAACACTGACCTCATCATCGTTGTCGCATCCAGTAGGTTGATAATTCTTGCGTACCTGTCCGGCTGCAGCAATGCGATCAGAAGGCCTCACAGGATTGTGTTCGTGCTCCTCTACATCGCCTACCTTGTGTTTATCATTCAACGAGGATAGAGGCTTGCCTGCGTTGTAGTCGCATGCCTCGATGGATCAGGGTTTTCTGCGTGGCGGATCGCCAAAGTCGGGATCGCTGCTGACCCGCGACGCCACCGTCCCTTGTGGCGCATCGTACCAGCCGGGATCACTGTAGTCGCCAGGTTTCATATCGTCGCGCACCTTTACCGTGGTAAACATACCGCCCATTTCGATGTTCCCGTACGGCCCCTTGCCGGCCATCATCGCCAGCGTATTCTCAGGTCCCGGGTGGTGGCCCATGTCAGTGTGCTCCTGATGTTCGGCCATGCCGTATTCCCCCATCGCCATGAACCCGGGCAGCATTTTCTTGATTTCGGTATCGATACCGCTTTGATCCACGCCCAGGGTATTCGGGATATCATGGCCCATCGCGTTCATCGTGTGATGGGCCATATGGCAGTGGAATGCCCAGTCGCCTGGAATCGCGATGAATTCGATGTCGCGAATCTGACCGACACCGATAATTTCCGTCGTCTCCGCCCGCCACTGGCTTCTTGGCCAGCGTCCGCCGTCCGAACCGGTTACATGGTATTGAACACCGTGCATGTGTATCGGGTGATTCCACATTGAAAGATTCGCCATGCGAACGCGCACCCGCTCACCAGTGCGGGCCACCACAGACTCGATAGCCGGGAAAACCTTGCTGTTGATTGTCCACAGGTCGAATTCCACCATGATCGCAGGGTCCGGTCGATACGTCCCCGGGTGCAGCGCCCAGTTGTGTAGCAGGAAACAGTAGTCACGATCAATGTGAACCGCCTCGCCGTTCTTCGGATGAATGATGAACATGCCCATCATGCCGACGGCCAGTTGAATCATCTCATCGGCATGCGGATGGTACATATGGCTACCGTGCTGTTGCAGCGTGAATTCGTAAGCGAATGTTTCATCAGGTCCGATTTGCGGTTGATTCAGACCACCGACGCCGTCCATACCGCTTGGCAATATCAGCCCGTGCCAATGAATGGTGGTGTGTTCCTTGAGGCGGTTGGTGACGAGAATTCGAACTCGATCCCCTTCCACCGCTTCGATGGTCGGGCCCGGCGTGGAGCCGTTGTAACCCCAGCACTTCGCCCTGCTTCCAGGCGCGAACTCGTGCTCAATCTCTTCCGCCACCAGGTGAAACTCCTTCACGCCATTTTTCATTTTATAGGGCAGAGTCCAGCCGTTCAGCGTACGTGTTGGCAGGTAGTTCTCGTTTCGGTTTCGCGCCGGCGCGCGCGGTGCATCATCGGGGTTTGCTTGCACCGGCCCGACCGCAGCCGCGAGCGCACCAACGCCGGTGTAGGCAAGAAAATCGCGTCGTGAGGTCACTTTGAATCTCCATGGTTGCTGTGGTCAGAGCCTTGCTCCGACTCCATTTTCATCTCGGAATTTCCCATATTGTGGCCGGAGTGATCCATGCCGCCGACCGCAGGTCGAATGAATTCATCAACGTCGATGCGCTCATTGCCAATCTGCGCGCTACTCGGTAACGCGCCGCCGGTCGCCAGACTCAAGGCGACACGGGCGAGCCAGTAGTCGCGAATCGTTTCGAGATAGCCCTGGTACGCGTCATACTCATCCTGCTTGAGCGCCAGCAATTCGAAAATTCCGATCAGCATGTAGTTGACCTCTTCTTGCGCGCGCGCAACGGTCTCGATTCGCTGTGGAATCAACACTGTACGGTACTCCGCAACGCGCTTGCGGGTATTTTGAAGTGCCGCGTAAGCCATTCGTACACTGTTGTCGACATCAATTGTAATTCGTCGCACATCGTTTATCGCAATTTGCAAATCAGCGTTGGCACGCAGCACCGCGTCTTTGTGTTGATTAAATATCGGGATTTCCCATTCGACTGTGGGCCCTCTCAAAATTGCTCCGTCAGTCTCGCGTTCGCGCTCGTATCCGACATCGAGATCGCCAAGCCAACGCGTCCAGTTTACGACTCCTAATCGGTCAGCCAGCACGTCTGCCTGGGTGCGGGCGGACGCCAGATCCAGCCGTGTGTCTTTGGCCGATGCAAGCAGCGTGTCGAGTTTGTCCTCGCTTTCGAGCGGCAAATGCAGCGCCGCCGGCGCGCTCCAGCCACCGCCAACGGACAGACCCAATATCCCTGCCAGCTCGGTTCGCGCCGCAAACGCCACCACCTCAGCCTCGAGCGCAGCGAGTCGGGCTTCCGATTCGGTGGCGCGCTCGAGTGCCAGTTCACGACGTGTCATGTTGCCTGCTTCGAAAAATCGCTGTGCAAGCGCCGCCGAGAGCGTGCCAGCTTTGGCGATTTGCACGCGCAATGCGCCGACCTGCTGCGCCCCAACGTATTCGTAGTAGGCCTTCTCGGTATCGGCAGCAACCAGGAGCACCTCTGCTCCCACAGACTGTTGCAAGGCAGCGAACGCGCCCTGTGACAGTCGCTTGCGCGCAGGCAAGGTAATCAAATCCGTGAACGACACAACCAGCCCAAGGATCACCTGATCACGCTCGCCGGCGACATCGGAATCGAAAATAGCGCCCGCAAAGACCGGATTGCGGATGCGACCACCTTCGTAGACATCTGCCGCTCCGAACCCAAGTGTCGCGTAAGTCGACTGTAAGCCCGGGTTATTCATCAACGCGATTCGAACCGCGCTTTCGGGCGACAACGGGGCTTCCGTGAGTGTCGTCAACAACTCGTCGGTCGAAATGTCGATTGTTTGCCCCCTGGCGGTCACCAGCGTATCTACCTCACTGCGACCGAGATCAGCCGGCGCGCTGGCGCAACCGCTCAGTACCAGAATAGCCAGCGCCCATAGATGCCGGTTTAACCGCAACTCAGACATGCGCATGACCCGTGACGATGGCGCTAAAAGCGACAGCCTAGTGGTCATGATCATGGCCGTCATGGTTCGCTTCCTCTGCTTTTTCGGGTGCCTGCTCGTCGTGGTGATCCGACCCACCTGCAGCCGTTTTATCGTGACTATGGCTGCCCTGATCGCCGTCTTCCGCATGGTGACCCATGCCTTCGGCGGCAATGAGCATCGCCTGATAGGCATCTGCGTCC
>QIHS01000552.1 GCA_003229095.1 Woeseia sp.
TTCGGCTTTGATACGTTGCGAATCATTCGATAGTTGTTGTAGTGCGAAATGCAGGCGGTTGCGCCAGTCACCAAGACTTGCATCCGGTTCCGCAAACAACCATGGGATGCCTTCAATTGCAGGAAAATCGATTTTGCAGGCGGTGCAACGATAACGGTCGCCCTCGAATGACAATGGGGCTTTGTCGCAACGGGGGCAGGCGGTGAAATCGACTAAGTCATTTTTGCCGGGCATGGAAAACTACGGGGTAATGGAAGTTGTCCGCATTCTATAAGAAACTGCGCGCTAGAACCGTGCGCCGATCAAGAGATCTTGCCGGCAGGCAACAAAAGCCCGCCACGAACGTTTTCGTGGCGGGGTTTTGATCTTTTCTTAACTTGGATTCAAGGGACCAATGGTGCCATTCACAATCGGCTGAAACGCCATTAGCGCGTCGCGCGCCGCGACGTTACCCAGACCATGGCTGGGTATCACATTGGCGAAGTTTCCTTCTTCGCCATGGAGTGCCATGTAATTGAGGATGATCGTATTCACCAACAGGTTGACATTGTTTGCCGCCGCGGTGGCGCCACGAACAACAGATGCACCCGCGTCAAAATGGCCGAGTTGCTGATGCTGTGCAGCGGTTTTTCCTGGACTTGTCCTCAGGGTTGCTCGTCCCGCTGGATTGAACACCATGAAAAATCCGGCTGCGGTTGACGAGTTATCGCTGACCCACTCGCCCTTGCCGCGGCCATCGACCGAGTTATCGATTGCGCCGTTGCTTGCTAACGAGCCGTCGCTGAAAACGTACATCATCAATGGCGTGCCGATGCGTGCTGCGTATTCGATACAGGCACCCATACAGCGCCCCGCCCGGAAGTCTTTGACCTCACCTTCGGCGCGAGCGCCGCCGTGATAGTCGTAACCACCCATCTCGATCACGGCTGCACCGGCGAAACCGTTGATGACAAGTTTCATCATGGACGCTGTCTTGCGAAATTCTCTGCCGTCGCGGCCACCGCCGAAAAATTCGGCGTCGGTGAAAATGCCGGTACCGGCTACGCCCGGCTGATCCACGATCAGTGGGTCTTCACCCGGATCCAGCGGTGTGGCGCCGAAACGATCTGCAATGTCCGCCGCTTTCATGTAACCGCAACGCACCAGGTCCTGGACAATCATATCGGGAGTAGCGATGCCCATTTTCTGTTCACTGATGCGGTAAGCCGATTCCATGACCGCGGTGGCATCCCGGGCGCTGAGAATTCCGACCAGCTGGCCGGTATCGACCAGGCCAACGACATCGCTTGGACGATCGACTTTGGTCGGCTGTAACTCGGGGTCCGCCATCAGGATGGGTATGCGCGAATTGCCGCCGGACACGCTGTTTTCCGTCCCGGCAAGCGTCAGGATAGAGCCATCAGCACCGGCCCCGGCAATGCCGTACAGCGGATTGTGGGGATTATTGCCGGTGTCGTTATCTGATCGGGATGGAATAATCGCGCCATTGAGCTGCGTGCCACGACCAGGATTCATGCTCGCTTCCATGCCGCGCTTGAAGGCGCTGTCCGAATGAAAGGCGAGGCCAAAATCCGTATTTGCGTACGGCAGCCCGGTGGTGGGATCGTTCAGCCCTGGCACCATGTCGCCGGGGAGACCCAGTTTGCTGTAGCCAGAAGTGCTGAGGAAGTCCATCTGCCCACCTTCCTGCCCGACAAGCACGTTAGAACCGGCCATGTTTGCCCCGCCCGCCAGGTCAAAGCAGATGAAAGGAATTTTGAGCGCACCGCCGGTTGATATGCCGCAGCCGAATGTGTCCAGGTCACCGGACAATGCAGCCATGGCCTCACGCGGGTTCGAGAATAAACTCAGCGCGCCGCCGCCGAGGGCAAATGCAGACCCGGACATAAATCCCTGTGAGACGAAATCGCGGCGGGTAATGGGTCGCGCGTGGTCCGGGTGACGCAATGGATCGTCCCAGTGCCGCGCATTTCTTTTCTTAGCCATAACGTGTGCCTCTACTTAAAGTCAGTTACTGAATCAATGTGACAGCGCTGCCAAGAACAGCTCCGCATACGCCTTTGGCGATACCCCGGGTATCAGCCTGCGGCTCCAGAGGATCCGGGTTCGGTGTCAGCATCCGGTTGATCAGATTGTCCGGTCGGACGCCGTTCGACAATATGTAGCCGAGCTCATCCTGCAGCACGACGAAGTCCGGTTGGGACATGATGGCAATACCCATAATATTATCGATTAGCGGATCAATGACCAGATTCCGATTGGCGCCGGAGTAGGCAACCGCTGGCGCCTGATTGAAATCGAATCCGCCAAAATATGCCGCCGCATTAGGCCCATCGACCAAAGCGTCGCAATACTCGAACGCCAGCTGTGCGATGGCCATCTGGTGGGACGACAGGAACCCTTGGGCATCTTCCACTGCCGGCAGAGACTGGCGCAGGTTCTGAAAGACGATGTCGACGTTCATGTTGGCAGGATCTTGCGGGTCGACGGTTGTCACTGCAGCAAAAGTCGCATTGATCTCGTCAAAGGTACGTACACCGACGCGTGGTGCGGTCGGCAAGTCGTTTTCGCTGATGACCAGCGGTGGGTCGTCAGTTCGCACATAGCTTGCGCTTCCCAGCAGATCGAAGGTGAGGAAAAACTCGTCCTCATCTACGCCATTTTCAAGCGGAACAATCGAGCCCAGGGTGGACAACGGTTGTCCGAGTTCGGCGAACAGGCTGGCACTGAGCGTGTCATCAAGGTTCGCGTAGCTCTGGCTCCGATCCACTTCCGCGCCATTAATACCAATGCGCATACCCCGAATAGGAATCCCTTCGGGCTGCTGTGTTCCATCGAGTGTGATGAAATGCGGCTGCGTAAACAAGTACGAATAACTGTCAAATTGCGCGACCTCAAACAGAATGTAGGCCGTTGGCACGTTGATAATGTCCTCAATGCCGAAAAGCAGGAAGAACTTCTCGCCAACGCCAACATCGAAATTCTGTTGAATTTGCTCCGGCGTCAGCGCGAATCTGTGTACTGCCGCCATGCGAATGGTGCCCTGCCATAATCCGTCACCGCCGGCCTCGTTGCCCAGTACAAATGCAAACGTATCGTCCCAGTCTGTCATGGTGCCCGGTGCCGAGGGATCGCCACCCGGAGTGACCAACTGACCGTTGACATAAATGTTTCGACCGGCTGTCGCACTGAACGTGGCCACAACGTGTTGCAGGGTCGCTTGCAGGACTTCGTCTGCGTCCGGCGTGGATAGTTGCGGCTGATCGCCGTTAGCGCCCGTCACGGTGCTTCTGTGCAGGAAGTCGTAATTGTAGAGTGTTTGCTGCAGCGTGAAATTGCGCGCAGTTTGACCGCCGGAATAGGTGACGATGCGCGACATTTCCTGGGTGACGTTGGCCGGAACAACCCAGGCTTCGATTGAATACTCGCCAGTCTGGCGGATTTCATCGAAAAGTTTCTGGCTGTCCGTCGTCGTGCCCTGCGC
>QIHS01000224.1 GCA_003229095.1 Woeseia sp.
CGGGCGATTTGAAAACGCGATTCCGTATCGCCATATGCCATGCTGGCAGAACTATCCAGAACCAGAGCGATTGTATTCTCGCCCTCGCGCACTTTTTCTGTCGTGAGCGTTGGCAGCATCAGAACCCAGATGACGGCAGCCAGCATCGTGAACTGCAACACTGCGACAGTGATCAATGGTTGTGCCGCGGATCTGCCGCGCTGACTGAACAGCCCCGCACCGATTGCAGCGATGGCCAATATCGTCAGCGTGTAAATCAGCCAATGCGGCCAGTCGCCGACGAATACGAGCTCACTGCGCGCGTAATCCGCGCGGGAATATTTGAACAGGAATTCAAACATTGACTAACCGCATCAATGGGTCATCGCGTAAATGAGATAGTTGATGCCGAATCGGTAGGCGAGCGCGGTCATGTTTTCCGGGTAGTCCGGCCAGTCTGCATGCTCCCATGCATCACCAATGTCCATGTTGAAATTGATGACCACCATCAGCCGCCCATCAGGTGACGCCGGAATAGATGATCATGCGTGAAGGAATCTGGATTCGATGATCGAGGTCGTAAACCACATGGAACACTTCGTCGTCGGATGGAATATCGACGATTGGCCGGTCCGGAAACACCCGCTCCATCGAGGCGACAAACGCGGCCCATTCCCAGCGCGTGTGGAAATCGTCGACCATAAGGAATCCGCCGCGTAAGAGGTATTCACGAATGTGGGCGGCCTCCCTGGTATCGAGGTGCCAATAGCCTACTTCGACAGCATAGATCCAGGGATAGTCGAAAATCTCTTCGTCTGACGGCGTCAGTATGCGACCCTGCTCTGCGACCTCAATGCGTGTTAGTCGATCAACGCCGCGCGCAAAATGGTGGTCTGCATCGGGCCAGTCAGTTTGCCACATCTGGCGTCGGCCCCAACCACCGCCACCATAGCTGTTGGATGAGTAGGCAAGCCTGACGAATTGGAACTCTCCGGCAGATTCTCGGACGCTGCGGTTCGCGGTGCTGTCGTTGACGATCGCCTGCGCCCAGACGCCCGTTGCTGCAATCGATGCAACGAATGCTATCCATGCCTTCCTGGCGGGCTTCGGCATACAAGAAGATTCCTGATTTAATCTGGCTATATTACA
The DNA here is from genome assembly GCA_003229095.1 of Woeseia sp. Taxonomy (GTDB): domain Bacteria; phylum Pseudomonadota; class Gammaproteobacteria; order Steroidobacterales; family Woeseiaceae; genus SZUA-117. The sequence goes on from QIHS01000224.1 coordinate 1,129, forward strand.
GACCCTTTATCCGCTCGTTAAATTCAATCCAATTGAGATCTGATCAACCGGCTAATCGTTGTCAGACCGCGGATAAAACGCCAACAATGCAGAATATGAAATATCATCATCGGACGGCGCCTCGTCACTCGAGATGTTCGTGCACTCCTCTGGAAACAATCATGCTTCTCATTGACCACCTGCTCGCTTTTACGCTCATCGTGATCATGCCTGTCTCGGGCTATGTTTCATACCAGCGCCTTATGCGCCGCGCCGATGCGGGTGAATCCATCGACCGAATCAAACTCTACAGGCAAACCATCGCTACACAATGGTATCGGCAACCTTCCCAAGGTGACGCTAATGGGCGCAGCCTTAACCGGACTCTATGTGTTGACGGGGTCATTGTGGCTGCCGATTATCCTGCATGCGGCGGTTGACATTCTGCAGGGTCGGCTGCTCTATGAGATTATGCGACGCAGCGACCACGATACAACGCCGGAAACGGCTGGTGACAGCGCAGCGCCGACATCACCGACCGAGGTGACCTGACACCGGGAGAGGATTTTGACCGACCTGACACTGTTTGCCAGCCCCAGGGCATGCTCACTTGCTTGCCACATTGTGCTGGAGGAATCGGGGTTGCCATTCGATGTTCGCATCATCAAGATTCGTGAGGGCCAGCACCAGACTGATGCGTATTTGCGCGTCAATCCCTGGGGCAAAGTTCCCGCGCTGCAGATTGGCAATGAAATTCTGACCGAAACCCAGGCGATACTCAGTTATGTTGGCGACTCGGCGCCCACAGGTCTGTTGCCACGCGATGACGCCCTGTCCCGCGCCCGCGCACATGAATGGATGAGCTTTCTCACGGCAACAGTGCACATCGCTTTCAGACCTTTATTCAAACCGCACTTCCTGATCGGTGATCCGGACCTGTATCCACAACTGCTTGAAGTGGGCATCCCCAACCTGCGAAGCTTGAAGTAGACCGACGCCTCGAAGGAAAAACCTGGGCCCTCGGCGACCAGTTCAGCGTAGTCGATCCTTACCTTCTCGTTTTCTGGATCTGGAGCCAACGTGACGATATCGTTCCTCACGTCGCCGACATGCCGAACTGGCGTGCACAGGCCGAACGGGTATTTGCACGGAAGGCAACGTGGCATTGCCTGAGTCGCGAGGGCGTCACGCCTGACAACATCACTGACCCCTGACTAACGCCGGTCGCGAGCCATTTTCAACCTGCAGTATGGAACTGATCGGCCTGTACAATGGTCAATGGTACGGGGGAACGCGCTTGCACCGGGTCAACTGATTCAGTGACGCCACAGTAAGCGCCTCATCGTGACATTCTCATTCGGAGTGAATTAGTTGCAACAGATACTGTTGGGGGCGCTTTTCGCGCTGGCGTTGAGTGCGGCCGCTATTGACGCGTCGGCGCAGGCGCCAGAATCCCTGGAAATCGCACTGGAAGGCAAAGCGCCAATCCGCCTGCTGCGGGTGGCGCACGAAGATACGAATATCGACATCGATGGCCATTTGAGTGAAGCTATCTGGACTCGTATCGAACCCTTTGCCGAACCCAGGGTTACCAGGCCCGATACTCTCGCAATTCCGCCATACGCAACAGATTTGCGCATGTTCTATACCGAACGTGGCATCTACGTGTCGTTCGACCTGGAGCAACCCGCCGATACGATCATCGAACGATTCGCCCCGCGAGACGCGTTCGATGTCGTTCGCGACAACGTCGGTTTCACACTCGATACCTCCGGCGACGGACGTTACGGATATTGGTTTAACCAGTCTCTTGGCAACACTGAAATGGATGGAACCATTCTTCCGGAGCGACAGTTCGGCCGCGATTGGGACGGCGCATGGTATGGCGCAACCCAGCGCACCGAGAATGGCTGGTCAGCAGAATTCTATGTCCCCTGGTCGCAAATGGCGATGCCAAAGCAGGACGGCGTGCGCCGCATCGGGCTCTACATGAGCCGCAATGTTGCGCACCTTAACGAACGCTGGGCCTGGCCGGCGCTGCCAGAAACACAATCGCGTTTCATAAGCTTGTTTCAGCCACTCGAACTCGAGGGCGTCGACCCCCGGCAGCAATGGAGCATTTTCCCCTATACGTCAGCAACACTGGATCGAGTGCTGGACAACAACCGCTACAAAGCCGGGTTGGATGTTTTCTGGCGACCATCCACAAATTTTCAGCTGACCGCAACCGTTAATCCTGACTTCGGCTCGGTAGAGTCAGACAATGTTGTTATCAATCTCACCGCAAACGAAAACTTCTTTCCGGAGAAGCGGCTTTTTTTCCAGGAAGGTCGGGAAATATTCAACCTCTCGGCCCGCGAAAGAAATTTTGGCCAGCAACCCATTACCGTGGTCAATACACGCCGTATCGGTGGCCTGCCTCGCAGTGTTTCCCTGCCAGATGGCGTGAGCCTGTCAAGACGTGAGGCGCTAAAACCTGCGGACATCATTACCGCGGCGAAGGCGACCGGGCAGATCGGTTCTATTCGATACGGCGTTCTCGCAGCATTCGAAGATCAGACTGACTTCATTGCCGACGACGGTTTGCGTTACAGCCAGGATGGCCGGGACTTTGGCGTCTTCCGAATCTTGTACGAAGACAGCATCGGTGCTGCCTATCGCGGGCTAGGCTGGATTACCACGGTGGTCGCTCACCCGGAGGCGGACGCGGTTGTGCATGGCACGGATTTTCACTATTTAACGACAAGCGGAAAATGGAATATCAACGGACAACTATTGTTCTCTGATCGAGATGATTCCGGCACTGGAGCGGGATTCACAACGGACATCACCTATACGCAGCGCCAGGGATTGAAACATGAATTCACGACGACGTTGCTCGACGACACAATCAACGTCAATGATCTGGGCTTTCAGATTCGCAACAATATTCGTGATTTTCAATACCGAATTCGCTGGGACAAGTCTGGCCTCACCAGGATTCGTGACTTCAGTCTGACGCCATTTCTTCGTTACGAAGTCAACGGAGACGGATTTAGAACGAACAACGCGCTCGCCATCAGCGGCGATGCGACACTGAACAACCTGACGAACGTTGGTGCATTTTTCGGTTTTTTTCCACAGCGATACGATGACCGAAACAGTTTTGGCAACGGCACCTTCGAAGTGAGGACGAGAACCTTCGCAAACGTCAACTACAGTACTGACGAATCGAAATCGTTCAGCTTTTCAGGCCAGATAGGCTACCGTGGCGAATTCGTCTCTGGTACTTCACCGGATGCGAGACTCGGTTTTTCCTGGCGACCCAGGCACAACCTGAGCATGAACCTTGAGGTTTCGTACAGGGACATCGACGGCTGGCTGTTGCATCAGGAGGGTGAAAACTTTACCGCCTTTAAGGGCAAACAATGGAGCCCAAATTTGAACCTGGAATTTTTTCCTAGTTCGAAACAACAGCTCCGCCTCGCCCTGCAATGGATTGGCATTCGCGCTGAGGAAGACCGGTTTTTTACTTTGCCGGCGGGAACTACGACGCTGATTCAAGGACCGAAGCCGCCAGGTGATACGGATAGCTTCAGCATATCGCAGCTGAATTTCCAGGTTCGCTATCGATGGCAGATTGCCCCGTTGTCGGATTTATTCATCGTTTACACCAGAGGTGATTCGCGGCGAGTCGCCGGATTGTCCGAATTTGGTGATTTGTTCCGTGACAACTTGAACGATCCGCTTGGGGATCAACTGGTGATCAAAATTCGCTATCGGCTCGGATCCTGAAACCGTCTCAACCAGCGACAAGTTTTTCGATATGCGCGAGCGTCGTTCGGGCATTCTTGTAGTCGCGAGTTACTGTCGTCAGCACACCATTCTTATCCAGTACGAGTGACGGGTAACCGTCAATAGGCGACGCCCTGGAAAATTGTATCTGTCGCTGCAATTCCTGCTCGGTCTCCGTTGAGTGCAAGTCCTCTGAGAATATCGCCGTATCAAGCCCAATCTCTGCTGCCAGAGTATTCAGCGTGTCGATATCGGACGGATTCATGGCACGCAAATAATAGGCACGTTGAATCGCGTCGGTCATCTCGTCGTATCGATCCTGGCGGCCCGCCGCGAGAACAGCACGACAGGCGGGATAGGTTGATCGCCGCGGTTTGCACTTCGTCCAAAAGTCGAAGTTGAATTCTGTGCCAAGCAGGTCGTGAATCTTTTGCCAGGCTTTTGGCAAACCCTCTATAAGGTTTGCCTGCATTGGCTCATCAGAATCCGGCGCCAGTCCGCCCAGGATTTTAACCATGCGAACGCCGACGGGCAGCGCCTGCTCGATCTGGTCTGAAACCGGGCGATACCCCCAACACCAGGAACACATGATAGAGTGTGTGCATCACATCAGTCCGCAACTAACCTGGCACGCTCGCAACTCCGGTTTGTGCCAGCAGGAACATTGCTCGTTCCTTGCTGTCATCGCCGGGCAGCAGAAGATACATCTGCCAGCACGTAGTATGCCCCCTGCGGCACGCACGACGCAGGGGTCCCGTGCCATCATGGCGCGAATAGCTGTTCTGGCCTCTATCGATGGCCTCTTTCGCTGCACGGACGACCGGTTCGGGCACCGCAAGGTTACAGACGCCTTGCGACAAATTTACACCGCCGACCCATTCACATTCATCACTCATTGCCCGTAGTTCGGACTTTCTTACCCATTCATGGCGGGAACTAATCTTTAGTGACATATCTCAAATAGCCTATGTGTTGCAGTCAGGTGAGCAGTTGCTCCAGCAGCTTGCTCTTCGGCAGCAAAACCGGGGTAGAATGATTGTAGGGAAATCGACTATGTACAAGCAAATCAGAATACTACTGATCCTCGTATTGGCAACCGGCACGGCGACTACGGTCGCCGCGCAGGAGGAAGATATCGTTGTAGACAACAAGGCGGCCCAGTGCGTCAGTTTGCGCCACGTGAAGCGCACCGAGGTCATTGACGATCGAAACATACTTTTCTATATGCGCGGCGCCAGGGTTTACCACAACATCCTGCCGCGCCAGTGTAGCGGGCTCAAGCGAGAAGACCGATTCTCCTACTCATCGTCAAT
>QIHS01000291.1 GCA_003229095.1 Woeseia sp.
GAATGTGACAGACAACTGCCAGGTAATCTCGGCCAGCGTCAGGCACATCATTTCGAGCGCGATAAAACAGACAACGAAAGCCTGCGTATTGCCTTGTTTTTCGGCCCATGGACGAATCAGGCAGAGTAGAACCGTGCCAAGCATCGCGAGCCACAGCACGAACAGTGACATTTTGGACAAATCGACCAGGAGTGTCCCTGGCACGTAAGACGCGAGTGTCAGGGCAATAGCAACCAGCTCGGCAACGAGCAAGATGACCAGCACCGTACGACCGGCACAGAAGTCGGGAAGATATACCTGAGGGTGGCTGTCGTCCGCGTCGCTTGTTGAGGCCAATGCAGGTCCTCCTCAAAATGGAAGCCGCTATTGTAGCGCGAGTTACGCGTTGCGTAGTCGGGAGTCAGGCTATGTGAATAGCCTCAGAGCACGCAGTTTTCCGTAATCAGGCTTTCGACTTTTTCTCGTGCGGCAAGCCTTTCGTTATCGTCGAGATATACGCGCTGACCGTCCTCAGCTTGACTATAGAGGCGACGACCCGAAATGAGTTGCTGCATGCGCTCTCTTACGCTCGAGTCTTTCTTTTTCGGCCTGGAGCTGTTCCTGTTCGGCAGTACTCTCAGCTTCAGCGTCTCTTGCCTCAACAGCGTCTGCCCGCGCATCGACTCTGGCCTGGGCCATTTCCAGCACATGATTCTGGTCAGTGGGCCTGGAATCGACGCCAACTCGTTCTACCTGAACGCCCTCTGGTCGGTCAGTGTAGTGAACGTTGCCGTCCTCGTCGGTCCACTTGTAAATATCACTCGCTGTCGCTGTACCGGTAACGGCAAGCGATAACAGCGCTGCGATCGCGATGGTGAGAGTCTTCATGGCGATAATTCCTTGCTGCGGCTCCCGGGCATGTTCCTTCCCGGCGGGCATCCATTGGGCCAATTGGATCACTATAGCCGCACTTTTGCCGTGACGATCATCACAGGGAAAACGGGTAAGAGTTCACAAGAAAAAGGTGGGCCCGCAGGCCCGCCAGGGTTGACCACGATAAACCATTGTTCCTGTTTGGTTTTTCGTGGCCTGGGCCGTTGCAACCATCGTGTGGGGGACACTCTAAGGCGCAGCGAACCATTTTCAAATGATCGGATAATCCTTTATTTTGTTCCGCTTCTATTCGCTGGTCGCAAATTCCGGGTATGCCTCCAGACCGCATTCGTATACATCGATGCCCTCGTATTCATGCTCTTCGTTCACGCGGATGCCAACGGTCATTTTGATCGTGAACCAGGCAGCCAGGCTCATGGTGAAAACCCAGGTGAAAATTGCGAGTAGGCCGACGAGCTGAATCCAGAACGTCGCAGAGCTGTCATAGATTGGCACGGCCAGCAAACCCCAAATAGCGACAACACCGTGCACGGAAATCGCGCCGACCGGGTCATCGATCTGAAACTTGTCCAGCGCGACAATTGAGACGACGACCAGCAGGCCACCCACGATACCAATCATGGTTGCGCCGAATGGCGTCGGCGCCAGTGGCCCGGCAGTGATGGCGACCAGGCCCGCCAACGCACCATTGAGCGCCATGGTCAGATCTGCTTTGCCAAACCAGGTTCGTGCCAGTATGAGTGCTGCAAGCAAACCACCGGCCGCGGCCATGTTCGTGTTGACAAAAACCAGAGCGACAGAATTTGCCTCGCCCACATCACTCATCTTCAATTCTGAACCGCCGTTAAAACCGAACCAGCCCAACCACAGAATCAACATACCGAGTGTTGCGAGCGGAAGATTGCAGCCAGGAATCGCCTGTACAACACCGGACGGCCCATATTTTCCTTTTCTTGCCCCGAGCAGCAATACGCCCGCAAATGCCGCCGTTGCGCCGCACAAATGGACCACGCCGGCGCCAGCGAAATCGGCAAATCCAAGCTGTTCGAGCCAGCCACCACCCCATTTCCAGAATCCCTGAACCGGGTAGATGAACCCCGTCAGAATGGCGGCAAAAAACAAAAAAGACCACAATTTCATGCGTTCGGCGACCGCACCGGAGACGATGGACATCGCGGTTGCGACGAACACAACCTGGAAAAAGAAGTCGGCCAGATTGGAGTAGTAGGTTTCGCCGCCGCTGCCAATGACGTCTGCCGAACTGTTATCTGCGGAACCGAGCAAACCGGTACCGAAGGTGCTCAAGCTGCTGAACACAGCACCTTCGAACTCGCCCGGGTACATGATCGAGTAACCGCACAACATGTACATGATGCAGGCGATGGAATAGAGACCAATATTCTTGGTAAGAATTTCCGCTGTGTTCTTGGCTCGAACAAGGCCTGCCTCGAGCATGGTGAATCCGGCCGCCATCCACATGACCAGCGCGCCCATCATCAGGAAATAAAGTGTATCGAGCGCATAGCTCACTTCGGTGATCCGGGCCGCGACTTCGTTGACGTTTTCCATGCTGACTATTTCCTTTGGTCAGACCGCTTCGGTGCCGGTTTCGCCGGTACGAATTCGAACCGCGTGATCGAGATGGGTAACGAATATTTTCCCGTCACCGATTTTTCCGGTATAGGCAGCGTTGGTTACCGCTTCAATGACCTGTTCGACGATGGCATCGTCGACCGCCAGCTCAATCTTTGTCTTAGGCAGAAACTCAACGACATACTCCGCGCCCCGATAGAGCTCGGTGTGTCCGTGCTGTCTGCCGAAGCCTTTGACCTCGGTAACGGTGATGCCGCGAAGTCCGATGTCTGCGACCGCCGCGCGAACGTCGTCGAGCTTGAACGGTTTGATGATTGCCGTAATTATCTTCATATTTATTTCTGCTCAGCTTTTAGGTGCGTACTGGCTGGTGATCGAAAAACAAAAAAGGCTCTTGCAACCGCCAGCTGGAAATCGAATCTAATTGCAGGTAGCGTGCCAGTTTGGCAATAGCGAATAAGAACAGCCTGTTAAGAAAAACAGCCCGGTCGAAATGCACCACCGAAGGGCGCAATAAGTTGCCGCTGCATCAAAACGGTGATAATCGCTGCAATTCTCGTCTGCCGACCGCAATTCACCGCTGGCGTTCTTGGCAGGACTACGGTATCAACCGTATATGGCAAACAAATCCATCGAAGAACTTGCGAATACGCTTGCCGAAGCGCTGCCTGAAGGTCTGCGCTCGGCCAGAGATGACCTTGAGAAAAATTTCACGTCGGTGTTACAAACGGGGCTTGGCAAGCTCGACCTGGTGACGCGTGAGGAGTTTGCGGTGCAGGAAGCGGTGCTTGCCCGAACGCGAGAGAAACTCGAAGCACTGCAAGCGCAACTGGGCGAGATCGAGTCAGCGATGCCGGTCGTCAGCAAAGGCAGGAAAAAGGCAAAAACCGGTAAGTCTTAACAAATTTTCATTGCCAGGGAGTGGCGATGTATGCAAGCAATTCAATTACTGCCTGAGATGGGTCTGGCGATTCTCCATAGCCGGGCGCAAATCGGCGTCGAAGCACCGCCGGTTACGATTGAAGTATTCCTGTCAGGCGGATTGCCGAAATTCAACGTCGTTGGCCTGGCTGAAACGGCCGTTCGTGAAAGCAAAGATCGCGTATTTGGTGCGATCCGGAGCTCTAAATTCAAGTTTCCGGAAGGGCGCATAACCGCAAACCTTGGCCCTGCCGACATGAGAAAGACCGGCGGACGGTTCGATTTGCCCATCGCACTCGGCATTCTCGCGGCGAGCAAACAAGTGCCGGAAGATGATCTGCTGAAGTGTGAGGTCTACGGTGAACTGGCGCTCAATGGTGATCTGCGTCGCGTGCCTGGTGTGCTGCCAGCTGCAATCAAAGCCGCGAAACTGAACAGACCGATAATCGTTCCACAGGAAAACGGTTCGGAGGCACTTCTTGCGAAGGGGCAGGTCCACGTTGCAAGGACACTTCTGGAAGTGACAAAGCTGTTGCGTGGCTTCTC
>QIHS01000455.1 GCA_003229095.1 Woeseia sp.
GCCGCGAAATCATCACCTCGCTGCGTTGCATCATTGGTGCTGGCGACCGCACCCACTTCACTCAGGCCGATCTGCCCAAGCGGGCTAAAAAACCCGGGCGTGATGATTTTCCCGGTCGCATCAATGCGTTGCGCGTCTCCTGGAATGCGTACATTGATTCCAACGCCTGTAATTCTGCCGTCCTCAATCAGGATAGTGGCATTTTCCAGTGTGCCCTCGGGACCGACGGTGTGTACCGTGCCGCCGGTGATTGCGATGGTCTGGGATTGTGCACTTGCCGCAAGAAGCGCGAGGAAGGCGCCGATAATCAGGGCTGAAGTTCTCATTGTGCACCTCCGTGTTGAGCCGATGTTCCCAGGGTGAAATCCGTCACCGGGTTCACTGACGGATCGCTGCGATCATAGATAAGCGCTCCGTCTATATAGACCTTCTGCGCCAGCGTATAAACGCTGAATGGGTTGCCGTCCCACAAGGTGACATCCGCCATCTTGCCGGCTTCGAGCGTGCCAACCTCTGCATCAATGCCGAGCGCCTTTGCCGCGTTGGAGGAAATCCAGCGGATGGCGCGTTCAGGCGCAATGTCGATGCCGACCCTGGCAGCCGCGCCCATCACCTTGGCACTTTCCTGATGCAATCGCTGGATGCCCATACCGCTGTCCGAATGCATCACTGTGCAAGTATCGGCGCGGTCGAGAATGGCGGCGTTCTCACGAATACCATCGAACGCTTCCATCTTGAAGCCATACCAGTCTGCCCAGATGGCGGCGCAGGTATCGTTTTCGCGTAGTAAATCTGCAATCTTGTACGCCTCGACAGCATGGTGAAAGGCTGTAACCTTGTAATCGAACTCTTTGGCGATCTCAAACATGACGGCCATTTCATCGGCCCGGTAACAGTGGTTGTGCACCAGGATTTCGCCGGCCAGCACGCCCGCCAGCGTTTCGAGTTTCAGGTCACGCGTTGGTGCTTCGCCCTGACCAGACTCAGCGGCCTCCATTTTCGCCTTGTAGTCGGCCGCCGCGATCCACGCAGTGCGATAACCCGCGACATTGCCCATACGCGTTGCCGGTGAACGGCCCTGGCCGCCGTACACCCGTTTCGGGTTCTCGCCGCACGCCATTTTAAGGCTGTAGGGTGCGTCGGGGAATTTCATATCCATGACAGATTGGCCGGGCACGTTTTTGAGCGTCACGCCTCGACCGCCAAACAGGTTCGCCGACCCCGGGAGTATTTGCATAGTCGTCACACCGCCGGCAAGCGCAGCCACGAAGCCGGGGTCCTGCGGCCAGACACTGTGTTCTGTCCAGACCTGCGCGGTATTCGGATCAGTTGCTTCGTTGCCGTCTGAATGAGCGTCGACGCTCGGAGACGGGTAGTTTCCGAGGTGCGAATGGACATCGATAATGCCCGGTGTAATCCACATGCTGCTGGCGTCTACCACGGTCATGTCGCCGGCGTCGAGTCCGTTGCCCACGGCCAGGATCCTGCCGTCCTGCATGATGATGTCTGCATTTTCCAGTCGTTCGCCGGTACCGGTCAGAATGGTTGCCCCTTGCAGGATCGTCGCTTCCGAGGGTAGTGGCTGATAACGGCTTGCATAGGGTGCCGGACCGTCACTTTCAGGGTCAGATTCGCAGGCGGACAGCAGGATCGCTGCCGCAATAGGCAATATCATGAGAATTCGTTGGTTCATTGTGGCTCCGGTGATCGTGGTGACTACGGTGTTTTCAAGCCTGACTAAGGGGGTCGAGAATAGCAGATGCTTTCGTCATCCGGCTGATTTCATCAGCGGTCACTGGCCTCTTGACTGAGGACAGAAGTCAGATAGTCTCGGCAGGAGCTGACGAACAAGGACAGACGCAATGAGCGAATTCGACGCACCTCCGGCTGCTGGCAACGGCTTGCTGGACAGACGAGTCTTTCTTCGCGCTGGCATCATCGGCGGGGCAGCACTGATGACCGCCAATGCGACCGCGCTCGAGCGAGAGAAATGGATGCAGATGCCGGGTGCCGGCATGAGTGAAAGCGGTGCACCGTCCGGTCACGAATCACATATCGTGCGTTCACCGATCGGCTCTCAGCCCGGAACAACCGGTGCGGGCGCATCACGAACACCGCTGCAATTTCTCGATGGCGTCATTACGCCAAGCCGATTGCATTTTGAGCGCCACCACAGCGGCATTCCCGACATCGATCCGGCGCAGCACAAATTGTTGATTCATGGGTTGGTCGAGAGACCGTTGACCTTCAGCATGGAGGCGTTGGCCCGTTATCCCACTGTCTCGAGAATTCAGTTTCTGGAGTGTTCCGGCAACAGTGGTACTTCGCTCGCATCCGAGCCGGTGCAGGCGTCTTGCGCACAAATTCACGGCCTCGTTTCCGCCAGCGAATGGGGCGGCGTGCCCTTGTCAGTGCTGCTTGAAGAGGCTGGTGTAAAAGCAGAGGGAAAATGGATCGTTGCAGATGGTGCCGATGCAGCGATGATGAGTCGCAGTGTTCCGCTCGACAAGATCATGGACGATGCCATCGTCGCGTTGTACCAGAATGGTGAACCGCTCCGTCCGTCGAATGGCTACCCCATGCGGCTGTTCCTGCCGGGATGGGAAGGCAACATGAGTGTCAAATGGCTACGAACAATCAAAGTGCTTGATCGTCCTGCCATGACCAAAGACGAGACATCGAAGTATTCTGATCTGCAGGCCGACGGCGTGTCGAAGCTCTTCAGTTTCCCGATGGGTGTCAAATCCGTCATCACCAGCCCGTCATTTGGTTTGTCGATGGGTGCTGCCGGCGTTTACCAGATTTCCGGGATAGCCTGGTCCGGGGCAGGCAAGATCAGGCGTGTCGAGGTATCGGCAGATGGTGGCAAGAGCTGGGCCGATGCTGCACTGGATGCGCATGTGTTGCCCAAGTGCCTGACGCGTTTTCGATCCGCATGGCGGTGGGACGGCAGCGCGGCGGTCATTCTCAGTCGTGCGACGGATGAAGCCGGCAACGTCCAGCCGTCCAGAGAGGTCGTGCTGAAAGGCAGATCTTCTGCCGCCTTTTATCACTACAACGGCATCCAGGCGTGGCGGGTTGGGGCTGACGGGGAGGTGAGCAATGTCTACGTCTAACTTTGCCGCTGCGATGGCTATGATCTTGCTGGGTGCTTCAGCTATCGCAGATGAATTGCCGAATCTTGGCGAGCCTGTCACTGCTGCTGACACCGCTGCACAGGATCTTACTGTCTTGCCCGACGGCGACGGCCTGCCGGAAGGTTCGGGCAACGCAGTCGATGGGGCAGAGGTCTATAGAAGCAACTGCATGGCTTGCCACGGCGAGGGCGGTACTGATGGCATTAATGACCGGCTTGCGGGTGGTCACGGATCGCTAACCGGAAAAACACCGATCAAAACTGTCGGCAGTTTCTGGCCCTATGCGACAACCATATTTGACTATATTCGGCGCGCGATGCCGTACCAGACGCCTGGTCATGCGGTGACAGCGTATTTGCTCTACATCAATGAGGTCATCGGTCAGAACGATGAGATGAACTCATCGACGCTGCCGGGCGTGCGGATGCCGAATCGGGACAATTTCGTCTGGGATTATGCGCAAGATGAGTAGCTATGCGCCGTTTTGAGAACTGTGACACCGCCGCAAATACCGACAGATTGCTAGGATTTCCGTGTTGGTCAAGATTTCCTGGAAAAACGAATGAAATCGGAAGTAATCGTTACCGAAAATCAGCTGCCAAGGGACG
>QIHS01000282.1 GCA_003229095.1 Woeseia sp.
ATCGCGATGACGTCAAACGGCCCTTCCGGCAATTCTGACATTGCATCCATGCACTCAAGGTTGACGTTTTCGATGCCGGCATCCTGCAGGTTCGATGCCGCCTGCGCAATAAATTCATCGAATATATCGACGCTGGTGACAGACCTGGCCATTCGCGCAAGGCATGCAGTCAGGTAACCGCTGCCAGTGCCGATTTCCAGAACCGTATCTTCAGATTGCAGATCGATCGCCTGCAGGATTTTTCCAACGATGGAAGGCCGTAACATGCACTGCCCGTGGGCGAGTGGAATCTCCGTATCCGCATAAGCCACATCGACACAGTTTTCCGGCACAAATCGCTCGCGGGCGACTGCAGCAAAGGTGGCCAGGACGCTCGCATCGAAGACGTCCCAGGTGCGTATCTGCTGGTCAACCATCTGTTGTCGCACTGTATCGGTGGTCATGTTTCAGTTTGCCCGTAATCTATTGAAAACCTGTCAAAAAACGTCGCTGACATCCGCTTAGTCGGCTTAGAGAAGCATACTATCAACGCATCGCTTCCGGAATTATGGTGAATAGCCCCGGCGCACTGCGGCTGCTGGGATATCCTTAGCTGTGCACTCACGAAATACCAACAAAAAACTGAATCCCATGCATTGGAGATTCGTCGCGTGTGCCTAATAATAACAAATGATCGTTCGCCAGCATCATTTGCATGAAATTTGCCTAAACCTGAGGACAGGCGGAACTTGCACTTAGAATTCAAAAATACGAATGCGGATGCCACCGGCAATGCCCGCTACAGGACGCAGACGGTGAGTGTCGCGTGAACTCAACAGTCATCATTATCATGCTGGCTATTGTGCTCATCACAGTTGTGATTGCGCTGGGGCTTATCTGGCGCGACAAGAATCGAATCGTTTCCAGAGTCAGTCGTCTGAACGAGGAACTCATCGCTGTCTCAGGCGACGCATCTGTGGGTCGACGGTTGACAGAGCGTGGCATCGGCGGCATCGGCGAAATTGCGCAGACGATCAACAGGCTGTTTGATGCGATCGGCGAACGCGATGATGAGATTCATGATCGCGACCAACTGATTTCGGATTTTGCGCGGACACTGCCCGAGATCGTATTGGTGCACGACCAGCGCATCCTGCTGGCCAATGAAGCAGCGGCGAGTCTGATTGGGCTGAGTCCGGAGCAACTCGCGGGTCGCGATGCCGCCGATCTCGTCAAACCGGCCTATCGCGCGTTATTTCGCAAGACCATGAACAGGCATCTTAACGAAGAGCCAGTGCCCGATCGTCTCGAAATTCAGCTTATCAACGGCGACGAAGCTGGCCTTTGGGTGGAGGCACGCAGCACGCTTATTGAGCACCATGGCAGCAATGCAATCCTGACGATTGCTCGTGATGTCAGCTATCGAAAAAACCTTGAAGTCTCACTGAGTCGCAGCAAACGACAGGCACAGTACACGCTGGAGTCAATCTCGGAGGCGGTGATCACCACCGACAACGAGGGCCGCATTGATTACATGAATCAAGCGGCCGAAGCGATGACCGGTGTCAATCGCGATGACTCTGCAGGCCACAAAACTGGTGAATTGTTTACGCTGATCGACGAGGCTGATCGCCGCTCACTGGGCGATCCGGTGGAGCGTTGCCTTTCAATCCGCCGGCGCGTGAATATGGGCCGGCGCAGCCTGCTGATCAGCCGCGACGGAAAGCATGAGCACTCCGTTGAGGTCACCGCCTCGCCAATCAAGGGTCCGGGCAATAGCATTTCCGGAACGGTTGTGGTGATTCACGATGTCAGCGAAATTCGTGGCCTGACCCGGCAAATGAGTTATCAGGCAGCACATGATGCGCTGACCGGGTTGATCAACCGGCGTGAATTCGAACGTCGCCTCGAAGAAGCCATGGACAGTGCGCATTCTGAAGATGCGGTGCACATCCTCTTCTACATGGATCTCGATCGTTTCAAGGCAGTCAACGACAGTTGCGGGCATATGGCGGGTGACAACCTGTTGCGTGATGTCGCGAGCCTGATACGCGACCAGGTGCGTGATTCGGATTTCGTCGGCCGAATCGGTGGTGATGAATTCGGCACCTTGCTGATCGGCTGCCCGATCGAAAAGGCGCATCAAATTGCGGCGGATATTTGCAATGCTGTGGCTGACTATCGCTTTGTATGGCAGGACAAGATATTCAACATCGGGATTTCCATTGGTCTCGTACAGATTACGCAGTCCGGCGGGACCTTGCAGGACATCATGAGTGCCGCAGATTCTGCCTGTTATGTTGCCAAGCAGCGCGGTCGTGGACAGGTGCACGTCTACTCAGCCCGCGACGAGGCAGTTGCTCGCGAGCGTGGCGACATTCAATGGTTGCGGCGGCTTCAAGAGGCGTTACACGAGGATAAATTCAAACTGGCAGTGCAGCCCATCATCGCCATTGGCAGCGGGTCGGGCCCGGCAGTCGAAATTTTGATACGGATGCCCGACGATCGTGGCCAGGATTCGAATTCCGCGGACTTTCTTCGCTCTGCGGAGCGCTATCAGCTAATGACGAAAATTGATCGATGGGTGGTTAACGCGGTCCTGGCGGTGATCAGTTCAGGCGAGATAAAACTGGCCGGCAATCGCAGTTGCGCGATCAATATATCGGAACAAACACTGGCTGACGACGGCTTCCTGAGTTTCATCGTCGAAGCCCTCGATCATAGTGGTGTCGCGCCAGCCAGTATTTGTTTCGAAGTCACTGAAAGCGCTATTTCAAAAAACGTGCAATACGCGCAGCGATTCATCGAGGTGTTGCATGGTATCGGTTGTGAATTTGCACTCGATGATTTCGGCAGCGGCCTGGGTGCATTTTCCAGTCTGAAACAGTTGCCAATCGACTACCTGAAAATCGATGGTACTTACACGCGCAACCTGACCACCGACCTGGTTAACCAGGAAATGGTTACTGCGATGATTAAACTGGCCCGAACCATGGGCTTCAGGGTCGTCGCAGAGCAGGTGGAAGAGCAGGATGATTTTGACTGGCTGCGCGAAGTTGGTGTCGACTTCGTGCAGGGCAATTTTATTGATCCGCCGGCATTGCTCGGTCAAAGTACGGGCGGGTCTTATCGGTCGATGGGTTCGCAATAGCAATAGTATCTGGCACGCTTGTTCATGCCGCTCCTGCGCATTCATGCGCCCGCGGCATACCGCCCATCCCTGGACATCGCCGCTCCTGTGCATCCATGCACCCGCGGCATACCGTCCGTCCCTGGACATCGCCGCTCCTGTGCATCCATGCACCCGCGGCATACCGTCCGTCCCTGGACATAAAAAAGCCGCGGGACGGGGTTCGTCCGGCGGCTTGGTTTTTACGGTTGAAGCTGAATCAGATCAGAGCAGTGGCACCATCAGCAGTGCGACGATGTTGATGATCTTGATCAACGGGTTGATTGCCGGGCCTGCGGTGTCCTTGTAAGGGTCACCGACGG
>QIHS01000459.1 GCA_003229095.1 Woeseia sp.
CTTGACGTAAGTTGACCACGAGTCTGACCAGTTCCAGCGACCGATAAAGTCCCAGACGACGTAGCCATCGATGCTTTCTCCCGCCTCGAAAGCGCCCTGACCAGCAAACGCACGTATTTTTCCAACATAGCTTGCCGCGAGATTGACGCCCCATTGATCTGCCTGCATGCCGACGCTGGCACGCAGCTGGTGCTCCGGAATATAAGGCAACTCATCGCCCCTTTGGACATTACCCCAGGGGTTGAATCCTGAGTCGAACGCATTGTTGAATTGTGCCTTTTGCGTCCACGTATACTGAACGTCGAACGGCAAAGAAAGACCGCCGACTTCTGCGGCGAATGCTGCGCTGAACTCGAGCCCGGCAACCGTAACGTCACCACCGTCAAACTGGTCGCCGATTATGCCGGTGCCGCCGGTCGATGCGGTCACTGTACCAACAAGGTTGTCATATTCGTTGAGAAAATATATCGCCTCAAACTGTGCTGTGCCGTTGTCAAAGCGCGTACCCAACTCGAAGTTGATACTGCTCTCAACGTCGGCGCTGCTGCCAGGTGCTGGCGGATTGAAACCTTTGTGCAATCCGCCGAAAAATCGCCAGCGATCATTCCATTCGTAAAGTGCACCGATGCCGGGAATGACAACCGACAAGGAATTTGTGCGCACGTTTGTCGGGTCCAGTATCCGATCAGGATCCGTAGTTGAAAAATCCAGTCGCTGCAATTCAATATCTTCGAAACGGGCGCCCGGCGTTAATATCCATTTGCCACTGCGAATCTCCGTATCGACAAAAAAGGAGTTCGCTCTTGCCTTGCTCAGGCGATTCGAGTTGGACCCGGGCGCCCCAATGCTGGTCAGAAACAGCGTCGAGTCCTGGATGCGGAAGCCATCTTCTTGTTGCAGCCGGTCTTCGTCGTCCTCGTGTACCCGAAAGCCAGCCGTCAGCGCAATTTCAGTGTCGCGTACATACAGGTCCCAGCTGATTTTCCCCTGCACACCTTGTGAAACATAGACGCGGTTATTGTGCCGTTTCATAATGGCATCGTCCGGGCTGGTGTTGCCAGTCAGGATGCCGAATTCCGTCGCGTACAAGGTGCTGTCGTCGAGTATGGAATTGATGTTGACGCCGTTCACTGACTGCACCCTGAACCAGTTACGTTTGAAGTTGTTGCGATAGGCCGTTATCTCACCACGCCAATTACTGTCAGTATTGACAACATAACTCGCCTGAATCTGCTCGTGTTCTCCCGTGAATACGTCATCGGCTGTTGCAGCATAGCGCCGGTACGGGTCTTGCCTGAAGTCTTCCTCAAGCAGGCCAAGGTAGGTCTCTTGTGAAACCTGGTCTGTGTAACCTGCCTTCAGGCGAAGGCTTTGATACAGGGCAGAGGCCGGGTCCGAATCGAACTGCAGTTTGACGAGATAGTCCTGAATTCTAAAGCCAGTGTCGCGACCCGCCGGGCCGTCGATCCGTTTGAAGCCACCATTTTCGGCCTGTACTGTTTCTACCAGCCAGGAAAACCGCGGCCCGCGGTTGCCGACATTCAGATGAGCGTCGAGTACGTCATTTTGGCCAGCACGCAGGTCGGCATAGGCAGCAAAGTTTTCGGGAATCGGCGTTGAGATAAGATTTATGGCACCACCGGTCGTTTTCGGACCAATTGAGACCGAAGAGGGCCCTTTCAAAACCTCGATGCCGTGTATGCGCCTTTGTGTCGGGATATAATACGCAGCGGGCGCGGAGTAGGTCGCAGGCGCAATCAGAACGCCATCTTCAAGAATCGCGATCCGCGCACTGCGATCCAGACCTGAGCCGCGAATGCCAATATTCGGTCGCAGGCCAAAGCCGTCTTCATCCTGCAGGTAGACGCCAGGGACGCTGCGCAGTACCCGCATGACATCGCTTTGCAGGTAAGTTCTAAGATCGTCCTGGTCTATGACATGCACTGAGCCTGGTACGTCCGCCGGGTTGCGCCGGTGCCCGATGATGGTAACTTCATCCAGGGAAAGGGTGCTTGACGCCGCTGTCTGCATGGATTTCTGACCATCGGCAGCGACCGCCGATGTAGCGATTAAAAGACCACTCAGCAGCCAGATTAGTGTGGTTTGTGGGGGCATTCGTTCCGTATCCATTCGATTCTCCGAGCAATCCAGTGCGGTGCTGCGAAATAGCGAGGCGAGCCTAACGCAAATAAGAATCATTCGCAACTGCGGACAAGTACCTATACTCACGGTTGCGCACCAGTTCCGTTTGCCGGTGTGATTCTGGCCCTGCACTATCGGCGCCGAACGTGGCAACATAGTGTTTCGCCATAACATTGCCCGCCAATAGAGTGTTTGCCGTTTCGCTGGTCAGAACAAAGCGAGATTTCAGACGCACAAAGGATCAAATTGACCCAGGACAGCAGAAAACTTCTTATTGTTGAAGATGATCCGGGGCTTCTCGCGCAACTCAAATGGTGTTTTGAGGGCTATGACGTAGTCACCGCCGAGGACCGCAACTCTGCAATCAACGAGCTTCGCCGGCACGAACCCGCCGTTGTACTTCAGGATCTCGGTCTGCCACCGAACCCCGAAGGCGTGGACGAAGGACTAGCGACGTTGCAGGAACTGCTGAAACTTTCGCCACACACGATAGTTATCGTGGTCACGGGCCACGGTGACCAGGAGAACGCGCTCAAGTCTATTGCGCTGGGCGCTTACGACTTTTACCAGAAGCCGGTTGATACCGATACGCTGCAGCTTCTCGTCGAGCGCGCGTTCAGCATTTCCGAGCTGGAAGGCGAGAACAGACGTCTGCAGAGTCTTGCCAGCGATTCGCCCCTCGATGGCATCATTGCCGCATGTGAAGGCATGTTGAACGTATGCCGCATGATCGAAAAAGTCGCCCCGACCAATGTAACGACTTTGCTCCTGGGCGAAAGCGGAACGGGTAAGGAACTGCTCGCCCGTGCACTGCATCGGCTGAGTCCGCGTGCCGAACAAAACTTTGTCGCCATCAATTGCGCCGCCATTCCGGAAAATCTGCTCGAGTCCGAGCTCTTCGGCCATGAGAAAGGCGCATTTACCGGTGCGGTCAAACAGACCATTGGCAAGGTGGAACTCGCGGACGGTGGCACCTTGTTTCTGGACGAAATTGGCGATATGCCAGTTTCCCTGCAGGCTAAATTGCTCAGGTTTTTGCAGGAACGTGTTATTGAGCGGGTAGGCGGGCGCAAAGAAATTGCGGTTGATGTGCGTGTTATCTGTGCGACCAACCAAAATCCCACGGAGCTTATTTCCCGCAACCTGTTCCGCGAAGATCTCTACTATCGGGTCAGTGAGATCACGATCGACATCCCGCCGTTAAAAGATCGCGAAGAAGGCAAGTTGATTTTGGCACGGCATCTTTTGGCAAAATATGCGCTACAACAAAATCGTTCGCTGGTCGGGTTTTCGGATGACGCCAACGATGCCATCGAAGC
>QIHS01000030.1 GCA_003229095.1 Woeseia sp.
GAAGTTATTCGAACGCGGACAAAATCGGCCATTGATCGAATCGGTGAGTTCGAGCCATACGTACTTGAGACACCAATAGAACTTGAGCTGTCACTGAAGCACTACCGTCCGGTGGAGCTACTTGGTTACTTACCTAACGTCGAGCGAGTCAATTCGCACACCATTCGATTCGTCGGCAAGGACATTATCGAGATCTCAAGATTCCTGACCTTCGTCACCAGCTATCGCGTTGATCTTCAACCCTGATTTGCGAGGCCCTGATCTGCTCGCGAGCATAAGCGGCCACGACAGAGCTTATTGCGAATCGACGAACTGCCGTTGTTCTCCGGGCTTCGTAAATAAATCATAGCCCTGTAGTTCGTCGGGGATGTTGCCTGAATCTGCATAAGCATCCGGCACATGGATGCCGATCGAATGCCCGACATCCAGTTGTTCACCGAGAATGTCATTGCCGGCGTCAGAAGAAAAGAACCAGAACGGCGCCAGTGCAACGTCGATCGAACGCGCATTCCAATAGGACTCATTCGCCGTGAAATGTACAGCGCGCGCATCTGCATCACCCAGATGCAACACAGTGCCATCGCCCTGTAACGTGATGCGAAACGCGATATTTTGCACATCGGTTCTTGCCGTTGGCCAACCGGAGTGAGGAATGTGTACGGCATCGATGGTGATCTCGCCCGCGTCAATACTCACTGGCGGGTCGCCATAGTCAAGATCGAGACCGGTCACACGATTGAACACTGATTCATCGTCTTCGCCTGCGACCTGTCGAAGCGCGGCAACAGCCTGCGCAGGCGCGTACAAGCGGATGCTGGTTTGGGATCGCAACAGGTGCAACATGTCATCGGCGGAAAAATGATCGTCATGGTGGTGGCTGACAAACACGGCATCAACGCTGTCGTAGGGTGCCTGGCCGGCAAAGATCGCCTCGCGAACCTCATCGGGAACCAGTTGGTATTGGCCGTAGCTGTTATTGAACAACGGGTCAATCAGGATTTTGCTGTCCGCATGCGTGACCATTACACCTTCGTTTGCGAGGTATTGGATGCTCGACTCCACCTGGCCCGCTGCGTCAGTGCAGGCGAGAAGAATAAGCAGTGACAGAATTTTTCTATTAATACTCAATTCGCTTCCTCGTATGCATCCCAAAACTCTGTTTCAGGCTGATTCTTGATGATTTCGTCCACGAGTTCAATCCAAACCACAATGTCCACTGCAGACATGATCTTCCCCTTTCAGTAATGCTGTCCCGATTGTGATCTGGCATCACTGAATTCGCAATGCGTTTCAGATTTATCTGGAGAGGACGTTGCTGGCGTAATTCCAGGAGCCGACAATCCTGGTCTCAGGCTTGTGCGAATGGAGGTGCGATCGTTTCCAACTGCGGTATTCAGCTGTGTCGATATCACCCGGCAATTGCCAGTGATTCTTGCGGAAATGATGGGCGACATACTCGTCGAGATACCCTGCATGCCGGATCTGAGTCAACTCATTGAGATAGCGATCCTCCAGCAGTGGATCTATCATCCGGTGCTCGCCCCAGGTTTCCAGTAACAGGCGACGAGCGGTGAATTCACAATTGAAAGAGCTTGTGCGCGCCGGATTCGACCCGCCGATTTGCAGCTGGCATGCACTCCTGGCGAGGCTATAGCTGACCCAGCTCTGCAGCACGGGGTCATCGTCCGCGAGCGCGCGATCAGCCAAATAAAATGTATCACCGTCGGTTACCCCATCACGAAGATAAATACCGCCGTTACAGGCAGCAAGTCCTGTCGCAAAGAGCAGGAAACCGGGAAGCGTTATTCGCATGAACTAGCACCGACCAACCAAGGCTCTGCAGCATACAAAATTTCCGCTATACGAGTCGCCAAGTACCTCTTGATTCCAACCTTTATCACATAAATCAACGAGCTCCATACGGTATGATGCGGCCTCACCGAGGGAGACGAGCGCGTTTGAACACCAGCATCATCATTCTTGCCGCAGGACAAGGCAAACGCATGTTTTCAGCTTTGCCGAAGGTTCTGCAGCCGCTCGCCGGTCGGCCGTTGCTAAGGCACGTCGTTGACTGCGCATTTGAGGTGGGCACGACTGACATCTGCATAGTTTATGGTCATGGTGGTGACACAGTTCAGGCCGAATTTAGCGGTGAAAGCATCCGCTGGGCACTGCAAGCAGAGCAATTGGGCACTGGCCACGCTGTGCAACAGGCGATGGCGGATACACCGGATGACAACCGTGTTCTGGTACTGTTTGGCGACGTGCCATTGTTACGTCCAACGACATTGCAAAACCTGCTGGCGCAATGTGAACCGACAGAGCTCGCCGTGCTGACTGTCGACATGGATGATGCGACCGGTTACGGCCGCATAGTCAGGCAGGATGATGCCGTGGTCAGCATCGTTGAAGAACGCGACACAAATGAAAAAGAAAAAGCGATTCGTGAGATCAACACCGGCGTCATGTGCGCTCCCGCTGCCAAGCTAAAAGAATGGCTTGGGAAACTACGCAATGACAATACGCAGGGCGAATATTATCTTACCGATGTGCTGGCGATGGCAGTTGCCGACGGCTTGCAGGTACACGGTGTCAAAGCGTCAAACCAGGCAGAAGTTATGGGCATCAACGACAAGAAGCAACTCGCTGAGGCGGAACGCGCACTGCAAAATCGCCTCGTCAATAGCCTCATGGAGCAGGGTGTTGGTTTTGCAGACCCTGACCGGGTCGACATACGTGGTGAACTCAATTGCGGCAAGGATGTGTTCATCGACATCAACGCCGTTTTCGAGGGGAAGGTAACGCTGGGTGACAATACGACCATCGAATCAAATAACCTGATACGCGATAGCGACATCGGCAGCGATAACATCATTCACTCCAACTGCCACATCGAGGGTGCCACAACCGGCCGTGACTGCGAGATCGGTCCGTTTGCCCGGCTGAGACCCGGTGCTGCGCTCGCGAGCAATGTAAAAATTGGAAATTTCGTTGAAGTGAAGAAAAGCACGATTGATGACGGCAGCAAGATTAATCACCTTTCCTATGTTGGCGACGCTGTGGTCGGTGCAGGCGTCAACATTGGTGCGGGGACGATCACCGTAAACTACGATGGTGCTAACAAACACCAAACTATAATAGGCGACAAAGCATCAATTGGGTCAGGCGTCGAACTGGTCGCGCCCGTGGAGATCGGCAAGGGTGCGACGATTGGTGCGGGATCCACGATATCAAAGTCCGCTCCAGACGGAGAGCTCACCATCGCAAGGGCCAGACAGACCACGGTTCGTGGTTGGAAGCGACCCACCAAGAAGAAATAATTGATCGATAAAACAATCACCTACAGCTCGAACACCGAGACTGTGATGGATTGCTTGTTCGAGAGTGCGAAGTCATGCACTCTGCCTAACCGGAAAAACTGAGACAATAGCCGGCGCAAACTTCCCAGGCTATTTACGGAGATAAGATAGATGTGCGGAATTGTCGGCGCGGTTGCCGAAAGAAATGTCGTTCCAATACTGATGGAGGGTCTGCGACGGCTTGAGTATCGAGGCTATGACTCTGCGGGTATTGCCATACAAGGTGATAATGCGATCAATCGCATTCGTCGCGTCGGCAAGGTAATAGAATTAC
>QIHS01000326.1 GCA_003229095.1 Woeseia sp.
CCACGCGTACTTCGTCATCGGGTGCAGCGGAGCCGGTCAACCGCAATGCTGAAACGAAGGCCTGCGCCGCAGATTCATCGTCGCTTTGCCATGCATCGACCGCAATGCTGGCAGTAAAGCTGAAGCGCTCGCCATGCTCGGCGAGATATTGCGCCAGTTCGTCATCGCTCGGGTTGGCAGCGTCTGCTTCAGCGGTGATCGAGGCAATCAGAGAATTGATGATGGACTGACGAACGGCATTGTCCGATTGTGTCATGCCAAGCTCGATGCCACGCTGAATGAGAAGTTCGTCATCAATCAGGTTTTGTAGCAACTGTGCGCGGTCGTCTGTTTCTCCGCGTTCGAAGCCCGTTCTCGAGAGCGTGCGCTCAAAAAGATCGCGACTGATCAGTGTGTTGTTCACGCTGGCGACCGCAAAATCGGGAAGTACGTTGCCAGAGGATGCTTGACGCAGAACTCCGTACCCTGCCGCCAGAAATCCGGCCAGCGAACCGAGCGCCAATAATCGCCAATCTTTTTTTGTTGTACTCATAATTCGTCCGGGCCTGGAGCCTGCGCAGTAGGAATGCTTTCTACCGCGCACGTTCCTGATAGCCTGCTATGCTACCGCGAAGTGCAGTGGAGTACAGTGCGACGACGAATGACTGATCTAAAACAGAAAACTGTGCTGGTTACCGGCGCAAGCGGCGGATTTGGCAAACATATGACGGATCAGTTGCTGGCCAAGGGCTGCAACCTGATTGTGACAGACCTGCATGCAGAAACACTTGACCGGCTAAAAGCGGAATTTTCGCAAGCATCCGGCAATATTCGGGCAATGATTGGCGTTGATTTATCGACACAAAAGGGATGCAGGTACCTGGCTGATACCTGCGCGGTTTCCGCGAGGCACTTGCAACAGATCTGGGCGAATACAACGTGCGTGTTTCGAACGTTTACCCGTCGTTCAGCCGAACACCCATATTGCAGTCTGAGCAATTCGGCATCGAGGAACGCAAGGCGGTGCCCGAGCACATGATTTCGGAGCCTGCTGACATCGTCGCTGCAATAATAAAAGGTGTGGAACGCAATCTCATGCACATTTTCCCGGACAAAACCGCGCTTCGTGTGCACTACCTGAAACGCTTCTTGCCGTGGGTTATTCCTTTCCTGAACCGGCGCATGGAAGCACAGGCGGTAACGATTGAATAGGTCCAGGAGTTGACATGCCAAGTTTGAGATCGCGCGTCGTCCGGTTTTTCTCTGCAATGTATATGCGACGAGTCACTCCCGACAGAGACCTAATGGCAATGCGCGCAGGATTCGAGGCGCGCGCAGGCCTGCTGCCGCCGGCAAAGGGCGTCGATATTCAGACGACAACTATCGAAGGAATCGACTGTGAATGGCATGTCCCTGCAGGTTGTGAAGAGGCACCGCTGATTTACTATTTGCACGGCGGCGCCTACATGATGGGGAGTCCGGCAACTCATCGCCGTCTGGTGAGTCACATTGCCCGCGAGTCGGGCATGCGCGCATTGGTACCTGATTATTCGCTCGCACCGGAAAACAAATTTCCTGCGGCGCTTAAAGATTCGCTCACCGTCTACCGCAGCATCCTGAGGAACGCCGGCGACGCGAACAATATGGCCTTCGGCGGTGACTCTGCGGGCGGCAATTTATGCGTAGCGACCTTGCTGGCGCTTCGGGATGCCGGTGATCCGCTACCTGTAGCCTGTTTCCTGATGTCACCCTGGCTGGATATGACGGTGACGGGTGAGAGTCTCGTAACGCGTGCAAAGCTTGATCCCTGGTTCCGACCGGAGCATTTGCCGGTGACCACCGCTAAATTCTGTAACGAATTTGACAAGAAAAACCCACTGTTATCTCCAGTATTTGCCGATGCATCCAGATTGCCAGCAACCTTTATACAGGTGGGAGATCATGAAATTCTGCTAAGCGACTCGACTCGCTTTGCCAGGAATATTGAAGCTGCCGGTGGCAGGGTGTCATTGCAGGTCTGGCCGGACATGTGGCATGTATTCCAGTTTTTTATCGGCCAGATGCCGGAGAGCAAGCGAGCCATCAGCGACATCGCCGGGTTCCTCAAAACGGAATTTGGCGCATCGGTCAACGCTGTGATGTAGGTGCAATCTGCATAAATTTTAGAGGAGGTATTCCGTATGAACCCGCTACGAATTCCAGCAATGTTCTTGCTGCTGTTTTTTTCTCCATCGATGTTTGCGCAGGGCTCTATCGCCCAAGGTTTGTTCCAGGTTGATGTCGCTGAAGCAGAAGGCTACGAGATCGTCGTCGTCGAAGTCGAATATCCTCCAGGTGTGTCCTCTGCAAGTCATCGACACAATGCCCACACCGTGGTTTACGTCCTCGAGGGATCTGTCACGATGCAGGTCACGGGTGGAGAGAAGCAAACGCTGGTGGTCGGCGAAATTTTTTATGAAACGCCGGATGATATTCATGCAATTTCGATGAATGCCAGTGATACGGAAGCCGCGAAAATCCTGGTATTTTTCCTGAAGAAATCCGACGCGCCTGCCAGTGTGCTGACGCCGTAAATTCCTCACTCATCTAGGAATTGTCAGAGGTTCCCTGGTTAAAAGCCCGTGCTGCGCTGCGAGTCGTCGTACATGCGCGTCAGGAAAGTCCGGATAGCCGGAATCGCTTCCTGCTGCGTCATCAGCTTTTGCTGTTCCAGTACGCTCGCCATGTCCTCGATCGTTCGTTTGCCGTCGATTAGCGACATTATAAAAGAGTAAATCTGCGTCGAGAGTGCCTGGCTGCGAAATGACGGCAGCAGGGGGACGGACTCTTTTCCCGTGACAATCCAGTCAGGCAGTGCTTTGTGTCGAGGCGGCGGCTTTACGTCAGCGAATTTTGTGGCCGAAAACGTCAGGACGGTTTCCTGGCGGCCGTGCCGGCTTGCCGGCGAACACATGTAAGGAATGCTGGCTTCCTTCACATTCGGTGGTGTGAACCCGGCGTGTTCGACAATGCCAAGTGTTTCCTCAAGACTGTAACAGCGTGCTCGCTCCGGATGGTCAAATGCAAGCGAGCCGAAATTGATCCAGCGCCCACCCGTTTTTAGCAACTGATTGATGCGTGCTGCCTGTACGGTCAGGTCTTCGTTAACGATATCGATAATCCATGGCGTGACCACGGTGTCGAAAACGCCGCCCGCAAAAGGCGGTCGCAATACGTCCGCGAGCACGAGGTGGAATCCTTGCCGAATAGTATCGGGTGCGGACAGTTTTCGCAGCACCGCGAAATCGTCGATTGTTCTTGGCGCGATCGGAAATTCGTATAGTTGTGGCTGGTCGCCGCGCATGACACTTTGCGCAACCAGCAGCAGCAGCGGATTGAAATCCAGCGCTATGCACTGGTCAGTGTCCATTTGCATGTGAATATCATAGGCGAGACGGCAAGCGCCGGCGCCGAG
>QIHS01000064.1 GCA_003229095.1 Woeseia sp.
ACGGTTGAAAAAGCGATCGAGGCACTGCCGGAGGACCTGCGAACCGCGATAATATTGCGTGAGCTTGAGGGCATGAGTTACGAGGAGATTGCACAAACAATGGAGTGTCCGGTGGGCACGGTGCGATCACGAATTTTCAGGGCCAGGGATGCGATTGGCAAAAAAATCGGCAACCTGATCGACTAATAGTCTATTGAAAAGATTTGCTTTTCATTAGCTTACATTTAGGAACGAAGGGCTACAGGCCTTTTGCGGGGAATTATGAACGACGCTTTAAGAATGCAAATTTCGGCTTATGTCGATGGCGAGTTGCCAGAAAATGAATCGGAACTCCTGTTACGGCGATTGAGCCAGGATGCGGGAATGCGGGCGCAAGTCGCTACCTATCTCGCGCTGGGCCGAGCCATACGACAGGATCAGGACTATTCGGGAGTAAGCCATTTACGCAGTCGTGTGGCAAATGCGCTGGGTGATGAGTCTTCTGTGGAAGCAGCGCCAAAGCCGGAAGTTGGCTCAGGTCTGATGACCCCGGCGGGTGGCATCGCGGTTGCGGCAACAGTCGCTGCGATTGCGCTGGTAGGTCTTAGCCAGATTGGCGGACCTGACACTGACAACCTGCCCGACGCGGTTGCGATCGACCTGGCACCGGTCTATACGGAGCCGACGGACGCACAGATGCTCGTCAACCGGCCATCAGAGCGCCTGCTCGAGTACAGCCGGCGGCACGACGACAGTTCCGCTGACCTTGGCTCTAATGATATTATTTCCCGCATGGTCACTTTTGAGCTGCGGGCAGGGGAGTTGGTTGAAATCGAGCCGGATTCGCGACTGTTATCAGAGGAATCGGCGCAGGATGACGAGGCGGCTGAGCAGTAGCTGTCGGCTACGCAAAGCGAGCCTGGACGGCGAATAAAAGGATGAGTCAGATCAATATCAATTACGGACGAATGTTTTCGACGTTGAGCGTGTTGCTGGTCGTGCTGATGCCTGTACAGGCTCAGGCCCAGCAATCCGACCCTGGCGCCTGGCTTGATCGCATGTCCGATGCGGTCGCAACCACAAGTTATGAGGGCACTGTAATTCGAGTGCAGCGCGGCCAGTCCGAAGCGCTCAAAGTTGCTCGCAAGCTCGTCGATGGTGTCATTAACGAACGCCTGGTGTCCCAGGAGGGCAACGGGCTGGAAATTATTCGCATCGGCGATGAGGTGCATTGCATCCTGCCGGACACCAAGTCGGTTCTGGTTGAGACCTGGAACAATCAAAGTACTTTGTTCTCCGCATTTCCCCGCGCTGAAGTCACCAACACACCGCACTACAACTTGTCGCTGCAGCGGGAAGGGCGCATTGCGGGTCGTCCGGCCGTCATGATCGCGATTCGACCACATGACGAATTTCGTTTTGGCCACCGAATCTGGCTGGACAAGCAGTCGGCATTTCCTTTAAAGACATCGCTGGTGGATGTGAACGGCGAAGTGATCGAAGAGATCAAATTTGCCGACATCAGGATTACGGACAACATCGCGGCCGAATCGCTTGATCCCTCGGTTAGCCTGGACAGCTTTACCTGGTACCGTGAATCGTCCCGATATCAAACTGCGGCGGTTGCAACGGATTGGGTATGCGACAATTTGCCGGTCGGGTTTCGTGCGATCTCGACGCGGACAACCACCAGCGAGGATAGCGACGACGGTGAAACGACAACACATATCGTTTACAGCGATGGAATTGCCAGCGTGTCGGTCTTCATCACCGCCAGCATGGAAGATGCGAACGATGGCTGGGCGCTCGTTGGCACGTCAAACTCCTATTCTGCGGAGATCAATGGCAATCAGGTCACGGCAGTTGGCAAAGTGCCTGGCATCACTGTGGAACGAATTGCATCGTCGATGCGACTGCCCAAATAGGTTTTGCCGTACCGCGGCTGTATGCCAGACCCGGGCCGGGAGCCAGGGCACGACAGCCGAACCTCTACATCTCACAACGGCCAATGTGTCATAGGCCCCCATGGAATCAGCCACAGGCAGGATTAGCGCCGTAAGAGGCGCCAACGCGACAGTCGAGGTCCTGTCTCCGCTTGCCTGTCGTCGTTGCGCCGCAGGCAAGGGCTGCGGCGCGGGGATCTTTCAGGATGCGACTCGGACCCGTAAAATCCAGATTCAGATTCCGCTGCATATGACGGTCAGCGTGGGAGATGACATCGAACTCGCTATTGCTTCGCGACACCTGCTACGAGCGGCCGTGCTCGCTTATGCACTGCCACTGGCAGCAATGCTGGGGTCGCTTGGCATCTTTTGGGTATTAAGCGAAAATGCCAGTGACGGTCAGGCCGTTGTCGTCGCGATTTTCGGACTTGTTTCGGGTTTGCTCCTAAGCCGCCGGTTGCTCAAGCGAGAATCGATTTGCGAACAATTTGTCCCCGTGATCGGTGCTGTGCCAGATGTCGGATGAGATCACTGCGAATTTGCTGCGCATCTATAGCCGGCCCGGTTGCCACCTTTGCGAGCTCATGATCGAGGAATTGCTGCCACTCGTGCGCGACAAACTGAAAATCGATGTAGTGGATATCGATTCGCGGCCCGATTGGCGTGACGAATACGGAACGCGGATTCCAGTTCTTGAATACGACAGCGAATTCGTTTGCCAGTACACGCTGGACGTGCCGGCGATCGAGCGCATACTTGCGCGTAACGTCGGCTCATAATTGGCGTAGAACGGTTATACTTCGCCGTTAAATAGAACCGCAGCCGGATCTCTGGTCAACGGCCAGATCTTTGACCCTGTCCACACGCCTAAGCCCCTCATTTATGGATCACATTCGAAACTTTTCGATTATCGCGCACATCGATCACGGCAAATCCACACTGGCCGATCGATTCATTCAGCTCTGTGGCGGCTTGCAGGATCGGGAGATGTCCGAGCAGGTGCTGGACTCCATGGATCTGGAGCGCGAGCGCGGTATTACGATCAAGGCGCAAAGCGTTTCGTTGATCTACAAAGCAAACAGCGGTGAGGAGTATCAGCTAAATTTTATTGACACGCCGGGTCACGTCGATTTTTCCTACGAAGTGTCGCGCTCTCTTGCTGCCTGCGAGGGTGCATTGCTGGTCGTTGATGCCGCGCAGGGTGTAGAGGCACAAAGCGTCGCCAACTGCGTTGCTGCGATCGACCAGGGCCTTGAGGTATTGCCCGTCATTAACAAGGTTGATCTGCCGGCAGCTGACGCGGAAAAAGTAAAACGCGAAATCGAGGAAATCATCGGCGTCGATGCTTCCGAAGCCGTTCTGGTCAGCGCAAAAACCGGGGCGGGTGTGCCGGAGTTGCTGGAGTATCTGGTGACCGCCATCCCTGCGCCGATTGGTGACCCTGACGCACCGTTGCAGGCGCTAATCATTGACTCCTGGTTTGACAACTACGTTGGTGTCTTTGGTGCGCATCGTCAACGGCCACCTGCCCAAGGGAAGCAAAATCTCGGTGATGTCAACGGGACGATCTCATGTTGCCGATCGGGTTGGGACCTTCACCCCGAAAATGGAGGACCGACCGGCCCTTTCGGCCGGCGAAGTTGGTTTCGTCATTGCCGGCATCAAGGATATATTCGGCGCGCCGGTGGGCGATACGCTGACGCTGACCAGCCAGCCAGCCGATGAGCCTCTGCCGGATTTCAAAATGGTGCAACCGCGTGTCTTCGCCGGCCTTTTCCCGATTTTGTCCGATGACTATGAGAGCTTTCGGGAGGCGTTGCAAAAGCTCCGCCTGAATGACGCGGCACTACACTTCGAACCGGAAACATCCGCCGCACTTGGCTTTGGCTTTCGCTGCGGTTTCCTCGGTATGTTGCACATGGAAATCGTGCAGGAGCGGCTGGAACGCGAATACGACCTGGACCTGATCACCACGGCGCCAACCGTTATTTTCGAAGTAGAACTGGTAAATGGTGAGGTCAAATATGTTGATAACCCCTCTAAATTGCCCGGCAGCAATGAAATCGCGCAACTTCGCGAACCGATCATCACGGCCAATGTACTTGTTCCGGAACAGTATGTCGGTGCGGTGATGAAACTCTGTATCGAAAAACGTGGGGTGCAAAAGCAGATGCAGTACCTCGGTGGGCAGGTTGCACTGGAGTACGAGTTGCCACTGTCGGAAGTTGTCCTCGATTTCTTTGATCGATTAAAGTCAGTCAGTCGCGGATTCGCGTCATTCGACTATTCTTTCGCACGTTTCGAAGCCGCGCCGCTGGTTCGTCTTGATGTTTTAATCAACCAGGATCGTGTTGATGCTTTGTCAATCATCGTGCATCGAAATAATGCGAATTATCGTGGCCGGGACCTGGTTGAACGAATGCGAAAACTGATTCCGCGACAAATGTTTGATGTCGCTATCCAGGCGGCAGTCGGCGGACAAGTTATTTCGCGAAGTACGGTCAAGGCACTACGCAAGAATGTGACCGCTAAATGTTATGGCGGTGATATTTCGAGAAAGCGCAAGTTGCTTGAAAAGCAAAAAGCGGGCAAAAAACGCATGAAACAAATCGGATCCGTGCAGATTCCGCAGGAAGCCTTTCTGGCGGTCTTGCGCTCAGAAAAATAAGAGACTGATACTTTGAGTACATATCTTGCTTTGGTATTGACGATACTGACCGCCGTGAGTGGCATTGTCGTTGCCTTTAATCGTTTTTACTATATGAAAAGACAGGCCAACACCAGTGCTGCGCTGGATACGATCATCGAATATTCGCGTTCGTTCTTTCCGGTGCTTCTCTTCGTGCTTATCTTTCGTTCCTTCCTGTTCGAACCATTCAGAATTCCATCAGGGTCGATGATGCCAACGCTTTTCCAGGGTGACTTCATCTTCGTCAAGAAGTACGCCTACGGTTTGCGATTGCCGGTCATCGAAAAGAAGTTTATTGAGACCGGCGCTCCGGAACGCGGAGA
>QIHS01000354.1 GCA_003229095.1 Woeseia sp.
GCGCCAGAGACTACGGCGTGGCGTCTATTCTGCACATAACGTGCCCGGATACCCGCCGCCCGCCTCGACACGACGACGACTTCACCGGCATCAGTGGTGTCGCTGATCTGACCGCTTAGCCCGCACTGAAAAATTTTTAAATCCGTTATTTTTTCAATAACGTGACAGATTATCGCCGCCTGGGCGGCCGTTTCCCACCAGACGAAGGTTTTCTGCCCTGTCCCGGCCCGCGCGGTTTCCTCGGGCGATAGGGTGGCTTGATCAATTTTGGCAGGTCGTCGGCGTTGTAGCTGGCAACCGGAATCTTGTGACCAATGAATTCTTCGATTTCCGGCAGTGCGACGGCATAGGTTTCGCAACCGAAACTGATCGCGTCACCGGACGCGCCCGCGCGCGCAGTACGGCCGATGCGATGCACATAGTCTTCGCAGTCCTGCGGCAAATCGTAATTGATCACACATTGCACATCAGGGATATGCAGGCCGCGTGATGCGACATCGGTGCCGATCAGCACCGCCAGTTCACCGCGTTGAAAGCGCATTAACATGCTAAGGCGTTTTTTCTGCGGAACGTCACCTGAGATTGCCTGCGCATCGATGCCGTTGGTTTCAAGATAATCCTGAACGCGCTCCGCTTCGCGTTTCATGTTGACGAATACCATGATTCGATTCGGCGTGGAATCGGCACTGTCTTCGCCGTTGTCCTGCGGTGTTTCCGTGGAGCCTATCTCGCGAATCAGGCCGACCAGCAGACGCATCTTTTCCTCGTTGGACGGAAAGAAAATAGCCTGCCGGACCCGGTCTGCCGTTATTTTATCCGGCTCAACCCTGATGAGCTCCGGCTCGTTCATATGCTCGTAAGCCAATTCCATCACACGCTGCGACAGGGTCGCGGAAAACAGCATATTCAATCGTTTGTCCGGGGTTGGCAGGCGCCGTAGCAGATAGCGGATATCCTTGATGAAACCCAGGTCGAACATGCGATCTGCCTCATCGAGAATGACGACCTGAACCTGGTCCAGTTTAAATACGCCTTGTTTCAAATAGTCGATGATTCTGCCTGGCGTACCGATAAGAACATCGATGCCGGCCTCAATCGTCCGGCGCTGTTGTTCATAACCTGTGCCGCCATAGGCGAGCGCAATCTTAAGGCCGGTATGTGCGCCGAGAATCTCAGCGTCATTGGCTATCTGGATAGCCAGTTCACGTGTCGGCGCAAGAATAAAGATGCGCGGTTGCCGGTTGGTCTCAGGATCAGCGTCTCTCGCAAGGGTCAAAACGCGCTGAAATGCGGCGATGAGGAAGGCGGCAGTCTTGCCGGTTCCGGTTTGCGCCTGCCCTGCGACGTCGCGCCCCTTAAGGGCAATAGGCAGCGTATCCGCCTGAATTGGGGTGCAACACTCGAACCCCGCATCGACAATGCCGGCACGCAGCGTGTCGTCTAGTTCCAATGTGTCGAATCTGAGTTCGCTCAGATGGCTGTCAGTCATATAATAAACGCCAGAAAAAGTGGGTCAGGGGCTTGCAAATCAGCGCGTGAAGGGGTCAAATTGGCACAATACCGACGCGACAACCGTCGCATCTGCCAGTTTCGCCACCACCACCGAATTCCAATAGAAGCCGCGATAAAACTGCGACATAGTGCCTGATCGAAGAGGCAGCGTCATCCACTTTGCACTGTTTGCCCGAACTCGGAGTCAGGCGAGCGATATCAAAGTCAAAAATCCACACTGAATTATTTGGAGGTTTATGCCGGTGAGCGACAAAATCGTGAACACCAACGACGATAGTTTTGAGGCCGATATTCTGCAATCGGAGAAGCCTGTGTTGCTGGATTTCTGGGCGGAGTGGTGTGGACCATGCAAAATGATCGCGCCACTGCTAAGTGAAGTGGCAGAAGAATACGCAGGTCGCATGACCGTGGCCAAAATGGATATCGACGCAAATCCGAATACACCGCCAAAATATGGCATCCGCAGCATTCCGACGCTGATGATTTTCAAAGATGGCACCGTGCACGCTCAGAAACTGGGCTCGGTGTCCAAGTCACAACTAACTGAGTTTCTGGAAACTAATCTGTGAGAGGGTACTTGGGCAATCAAACAAGAAGCCGACCAAAGCAGTCGTCTAAACCAAACAAATCCAACGGCCAGCAAGGTGGTCGCCGACGCCGGAGACGGCCTAGCAGCGACATGTTGCCCGATGATGAGGGATCGCTGGAGGTCATACCAGCAGATCAGCTCGAGATTTCAAAAAGCTCGATGAACCTGTCGGAGCTGAAAACCCGACCGGCATCGGCGCTGGTTGAGCTCGGCGAATCTCAGGGCCTCGAGAATCTTGCGCGATCTCGCAAACAGGATATTATTTTTTCCATTCTGAAGGCGCACGCGAAGAATGGAGAGGACATCTACGGCGATGGCGTACTCGAAATTCTGCAGGACGGATTCGGTTTTTTGCGCTCGTCAGACAGCTCCTATCTTGCCGGGCCGGACGATATCTATGTATCGCCGAGCCAGATCAGGCGTTTCAATTTGCGCACCGGTGACACGGTTGCCGGACTGATTCGCCCGCCTAAAGAAGGCGAAAGATATTTTGCGCTGCTGAAGGTCGGTGAAATTAACCACGATGCGCCGGAAAATGCCCGCAGCAAGGTGCTTTTTGAAAACCTGACGCCGCTTTTTCCCCGCGATCGACTGGTACTTGAGCAGGGCAATGGCAGCACCGAAGACCTCACTGCGCGCATCATCGATATGGTTGCCCCAATCGGCAAAGGCCAGCGCGGCCTGATTGTCTCGCCGCCGAAAGCCGGTAAGACCATGCTGTTGCAGAACATTGCCTCGGCAATCACGGCCAATAATCCGGATGTTGAACTGATCGTATTGCTGATTGATGAACGTCCTGAAGAAGTGACCGAGATGGCGCGCACGGTGCGCGGCGAAGTGGTTTCATCGACCTTCGATGAACCCGCAAGTCGCCATGTGCAGGTAGCGGATATGGTGATCGAGAAAGCCAAGCGACTCACCGAACATAAACGTGATGTCGTCATTTTGCTCGATTCCATCACCCGGCTTGCGCGCGCATATAACACGGTTGTGCCATCGTCGGGCAAGGTGCTGACCGGTGGTGTGGATGCCAACGCACTGCATCGTCCGAAGCGATTCTTTGGCGCAGCACGAAACATCGAAGAGGGCGGCAGCCTGACCATTCTGGCGACTGCGCTGGTGGATACCGGCTCGAAGATGGATGAAGTGATCTACGAGGAATTCAAGGGCACCGGCAACATGGAGATTCACCTGGATCGCCGTATTGCGGAGAAACGTGTATTCCCTGCGATCAACATCAACCGCTCGGGAACGCGTAAAGAAGAATATTTGACCGATGCGGAAGAGCTGCAGAAGATGTGGGTACTGAGAAAAGTGCTGCATCCGATGGATGAGCTTGCTGCGGTGGAGTTTCTGCTGAATAAGTTGCAGGACACCAAGACCAATGCCCAGTTCTTTGAGGCGATGAAGAGATAAGTTGAAGCGCGACTGAATCGTCGTTGCTGGTTATAAAAAAAGACCCCGCACCGCGGAGTCTTTTGGTTGGTACTGTCACTCAGCCAGGTCACATTGACGCCTGCCTGGGAGATCAAACCATTTTAGTCAGAGCGAACGTCGTTATTTGCCGCCGTCGACACTCCAGATGCCACTTCCTTTGGCAGCTATATAGAGGAATACGAAGCAGTAAAGCACCGCTGCATCGCCTCCGTTCATGATGGGCAACCAGTTTTGGGCGCTGAAATGAGGCATCCAGTAAGCCACAGCCATCATGCCACTGGCCAGGAAAGCAGCCGGCGCGGTAAACAGGCCGATCATGATCAGTGCGCCGCCAATCATCTCAATAGGGCCGCCGATGTACAAAACGTATCCTTCAGTTACTCGTTCTGTCGGTGGCCACCCCAGCAACTTCTGCGTTCCGTGAAACATGAACACGAATCCGGACACGATGCGCAGCAATGCGTAGGTCTGATTTTCGTAGGCTTTCATAAATGACAACATATCTTTTCCCTCGCTTTTTTTTATATTATCCGGCCACGAAATGCCTTGGCCGGTTGCTCAATGATGAGTCATCGCCGTGCAAGACTACCATTCCTGCCTGAAAATGGGGCGTGCAAACGGGCCTCAGGCACCGCCGCTCTCGAGTTCTGGCACCACGTTGCCACGACACGCGGCTGGCAAATGTTTGGATACAACAGTGCCACTACAGGCCCAGGTGATCGTCCCCCCGTCGGCCACCGGCACCAGGAACACCTGCCCTCCGTCTGGCGTCGTTTCTTCGCTATAGCTGATCACGATGATGCCATTGCCAGCGATGAGTATGATCGACTCTGCGTATTCACCCGGCGTACTGGCGCTGTTTATCTCCGCTGATGCGGCAGGGCCAGGAAATTCGCCTTCTGACGCATAGTGCTCAGCGACGGCCACTTTTGCGCCGGCGGTCTCGTTCAGACCCTGGCTGACTTGCGCACGAATCGTGTAGTCCTGATAGGCGGGAATCGCAATCGCAGCAACAACGCCGATGACGAAAATGGAGGTCATGTCTCCGGAGAAGATCGATTCCAGTGGGTTGTTTTCAAACATCATCTCTATCGACAGGTAAGGGTCGCCCAGGTTGATGCTGAAACCGAGTGCGCCTTTATCAGGCAATCCTGCCTGGCTTGCCGTGGGCATTGTCCAGATATCAAATTCGGCATCGCTGATGTCGGCGAGTGCCTGCAACGAGTCGATATAAAGATAGTAGAGTCGGCGCGGAAGTTTGTCGCTGGAGCCGGTCATGCCGATAATCGAACTGCTTAGATCCAGTCTTTGTGTATGGGCAAGCCATTCCTGGATATTGGTGTCCGGCTTTGCGTCTATTCGCTCGATCAGTGGTTG
>QIHS01000143.1 GCA_003229095.1 Woeseia sp.
CGCGACGCGCTGCGGCCAAAACGGTCCCGACAACAACACCCGCGCCGCCGAGATCGCCCTTCATCGCCCACATACCGTCGTTGTCCTTCAATGAAATGCCGCCCGTGTCGAACGTAATGCCCTTTCCGGCAAGAACGACGGGCGCATCGTTGCCACCCGCCATGTACTCGACGATCAGCAGTCGTGGTGGCCGCGATGAACCCTTACCAACGCCCCAATGTGCGCCCATTCCAAGCCGCTGCATGTCATTCTCATCCAGCACCTTGATGGCAACATTGTCCAGCCCCTCAAACTGTGTCTCGATGCGTTCGACAAAAGACTGCGGATAAATAATATTGCCAGGCTCCGAACTCATGTCCCGGGCGAGAAAAACCCCATCAGCAAGGTGCACAAGGTTATCGTCGAATGCGTCCCTGGAACCGTCATCGCTTAAAAGGTACACGTTGGGCAGACTGTCTTTATCCACCTGTTCTGACTGGTGTCTGTCAAATCGATAGCTGCGAAGAAGATATCCGAACGCGACACGCGCAGCGGTTGCCTCTGTGTCCGTGTTTTCAGTGGGCCACAGGATCCGCACAGTTCCGCCCTTGGTATCAGCCAGCAACGCCGCCGCCAAGCCGCCGAAGTTTTCAGCGGCGACCCGTCCTACGGTCTCCGAACCAATGCCGATAAGGTCAATGCGTGAATAGGGGGAAATCCCGTACAAGGTCAGTGTCGTATTGATCTCGCCGGTAAACTCCGCTTCCGTTGCGGCAATCGTAAGCGCCCCGTTCATGCGCTGATTGATCGTCTCTGCAATACCGCTCAATGCATCACCTTCAACAGCCGGTAGGACGATCCGTCCGTTCTCCGGGATCTCGAACGATGCAAATTCGAAGCGCTGTTCCGAGGCAGCCGAAGGGGCGAGCCCAAACAAGGCAACTAATACAGCTACTACAGCTACAATTTTCAAAACACTCTCTCCAGTCAGAATGGCCGCTGATCGGCTGCGGACCTGGTTTGTAACAAGTTTGGATTGATAGGCCGGGCGGGGTACTTACCGGCAACGCTAAATGCCGCGTTCAATCTTTTTCCCGATCGTAAGGCCGGGAAGTATAGATCAACTCGCAGTTTATGGTGAGCAACCGTTTTTGGCGGGCATACTGGAACCGTCATCAGATTAGTGGTTTTACCGTCAATATTTTCCCGGAATACCGACCTACTCCGGTCGCCGTGCTGGGCAGGACGGTAATTCCCATGCCAGACGCCACCACAGACCGGAAGTGTCATCGATACCGTGGGAAGTCAATTGTAAGCTTCCCCGCCAAGTGGACCACTCTAAAGCAGAGACCTCGGTGAGGACCTTGGAGGGAGCTACAATGAGCTTAGGCGCGAGAAATGGCCTGTGTTCGCGCCTGTCTGCGCTTTTTCCGCAAACGAAACTGATGCAATAGCGGCTCTGTGTAACCATTTGCCTGGCCGTCGCCCTGGCGCACCAGTTCGCAGGCAGTCTGAAAAGCAATGTTTTGCTGCAAATCGGTTGCCATACGTTCGTAGTCAGGATCGCCTTCGTTTTGCTTGTCGACAACAACGGCCATTCTTTCGAAAGTCTCCAGCACCTGTTCTTCGCTACATACGCCATGCAGTAACCAGTTGGCAATGTGTTGGCTGGCGATCCGCAACGTCGCCCGGTCTTCCATCTGGCCGATGCCGTTGATGTCCGGTACCTTCGAGCAACCAATGCCCTGATCAATCCAGCGTACGACATAGCCGAGTATGCCCTGTGCGTTGTTGTCCAGTTCGGCCTGGATCTCGTCGCTGCTGAGTGTTGACGAGTCACCGATGGGCGGCGTCAATATGTTGCTCAGCCTGGCAATCGGTCGCGTCACGATCGTTTTCTGCCGCGCGGAAACGTCTACCGCGTGGTAGTGCATTGCATGCAGCGTCGCCGCAGTCGGTGATGGCACCCAGGCACAGTTCGCGCCGGATTCGGGATGCGCCATTTTTGTATCCATCATCTGTTTCATGTTATCCGGCGTAGGCCACATGCCTTTGCCGATCTGCGCTTTGCCCGGCAGGCCACAACGAATGCCGATATCGACGTTGCGATCTTCGTAAGCATCGATCCAGCGAGCCTGCCGGATTTCGTTCTTCGGCAGCATCGGGCCAGCCTGCATGCTGGTGTGTATCTCATCGCCGGTTCTGTCGAGAAAACCGGTATTGATAAAGACCAGCCGTTCTTTCACCGCGCGGATGCATTCCTGCAGATTGACCGAGGTACGGCGTTCCTCATCCATCACGCCGATCTTGATCGTGTAGCGCGGCAGTTCGAAAAGATCTTCAACCGCGGCGAACAGGGAATCGGCAAACGCCACTTCGCCCGGGCCATGCATTTTCGGTTTAACGATGTAGATACTGCCAGTCTTGCTGTTGAGCAAACTGTTTTTCTGCCGGGTGTTACTGATTGCGCAGGCGGTCGTTAT
Organism: Woeseia sp.; assembly: GCA_003229095.1. Classification (GTDB taxonomy): domain Bacteria; phylum Pseudomonadota; class Gammaproteobacteria; order Steroidobacterales; family Woeseiaceae; genus SZUA-117. The sequence goes on from QIHS01000143.1 coordinate 2,463, forward strand.
GATCGCATCCAGAATCCCTTCGAACACCTCATCGCCGTTATCATCGACAATGGCATCCGTTGTCATGAGGTGACCAACGTTGCGCACCAGCATGAGACTGGTTCCCGGCAGAGTGATCTGGCTTCCATCGGTGCCAATGAATTTGCGCGCACTGTTCAGTCTGCGTGTCGTCTTCTTGCCGTTTTTCTCAAAAGTTGCTTCGAGGTTTCCTTGCATCAGGCCAAACCAGTTCTTGTAGTCGTTGACTTTGTCCTGCGCATCAACTGCAACGACGGAATCTTCGAAGTCCTGGATAGTGGTGACCGCAGATTCAAGAATAATATCGCTGATGTTTCCTGGCGCATCGCGGCCAATGCGGTGATCGGGATCAATCTGAATTTCGATATGCAGTGCATTGTTGCAAAACAGCAGTGACCGGGCGGCGCCGTGACCGGACCAGCCGATGAATTTGCGCCTGTCGGCCAGCCGGACTTTGCGGCCATCGGCCAGCAGGCAATAACATTCGGCATAGCGTGTCGGGATCTCGACGGAATAACTGACAACGTCGGCGTGGCTTGCCCCGTCCAATGGAATTGTCCGGTCCAGAAAGTCAATTGCATAATCGATGACGGCGCCGCCGCGAGCGGCGTTGTATTCTCCGCCTGGCTGCTGGCCATCCTCATCCGAAATGACATCCGTGCCGTAGAGGGCATCAAACAGGCTGCCCCAGCGCGCATTGGCGGCGTTGATTGCGAAACGTGCATTGCTGACCGGCACGACGAGTTGCGGACCGGCGATTTCTGCAATTTCGGGATCGACATTCTGGGTGCTAATCGAAAACGGCTTTCCGCGCGCTTTCAGGTAACCGATTTCGCGCAGGAAAAATTCGTAATCATCCTGGTCCCAGGCCTTGCCCTGTCGTTCTTTGTGCCAGGTATCGATTTTCTGCTGCAACT
>QIHS01000389.1 GCA_003229095.1 Woeseia sp.
GCCACCAGGCGGCAGCAAACCCCAGCACGTACATCAATCCGTACCAGCGAATCGGCAACGGGCCGATGGAGAAAATGATCGAGTCGATTTCAGGATAAGTCAGCATGCGAGCAAGTTTACACGATTCGAAGTGAACACCAATCGATGCGCTATAGTGCGGACTCCTGTCCGTGTATCGCAGCTGAGCAACCGAAAAAAGTGAGCAATGAGCAAGACTAACCGCCTCTCCGCCGAGACCAGCCCCTATTTGTTGCAGCATGCCGACAACCCGGTTGACTGGCATCCCTGGGGCCCCGCGCACGAAAATCGAGCCGGCCAATACTCCTTTCCATTGGCTACTCGGCCTGTCACTGGTGTCATGTCATGGCACACGAGTCTTTCGAAGACGCAGCCACCGCCGAGCTGATGAATAAATTGTTCGTCAACATCAAGGTTGACCGGGAAGAACGCCCGGACATCGATCGGATTTACCAGACTGCACACCAGTTGCTAACGCAGCGACCGGGCGGATGGCCCCTGACAATGTTCATCGATCCTGCGGACCAGCGACCGTTTTTCGGTGGCACCTATTTTCCCGATGAACCGCGACACGGTTTACCGTCGTTTCGGGAACTGCTTACCCACGTGGCCGTATTTTTCAAGGACCGACAATCTGATGTGCGGGATCAGGGCCAGCAGATTGCCGACATTCTCGCCCGCCTTGAGCCGGTCACAGATTCCAGTGTCGTGCTTAACGACTTTCCACTTAACGCTGCGCGTCAACAAATCGGCAAGAGTATTGATCGGGAGTACGGCGGTATCGGCGACGCGCCTAAATTTCCGCACCCAAGCGCACTGGATCGACTGCTCCGTCACTGGTGTGCCGGCGCCCACGGCGAGGAACCGGACGTAGAAGCACTGTTTCTGGTATCTCTGACACTGACCCGAATGGCCGAGGGCGGACTCTATGACCAGTTGGGTGGCGGCTTCAGCCGCTATTCGGTGGATCGCTACTGGCAGATTCCGCATTTCGAAAAGATGCTTTACGACAACGGACCCCTGCTTGCGCTATATGCGCAGGCGAACCTCGCGACTGGTGAAGCATTGTTCGAACGAATCGGCAATGAGACTGCGGACTGGATATTGGCCGATATGCAGGCGCCGAATGGTGGATTTTATTCAACCCGGGACGCAGATTCGGAAGGCCATGAAGGACGCTTCTATGTCTGGACGCCCGATGAAGTCAGGCAATTGTTACCGCAGGACCAATTCGACATCGTTGAGCAATACTTCGGGCTGAATGCGGCTGCGAACTTCGAAGGCGACTGGCACCTGACGGTGCAGAAACCTCTCAAAGATATCAGCACAGACAGTGGAAAAACCGAAAGCGAGGTTGTCGCTATCATTAACAAGGCCCGCGACACCTTGTTTGAGGCAAGATCGAAACGCATTGCACCCGACCGGGACGAAAAACAACTTACCGCGTGGAATGCGCTGGCCATTCGCGGCCTTGCCATCGCGGGAAGATCGTTCGACCGGCCTGACCTCGTGGATGCAGCAACACGAGCGGCAGATTTCATCGCAGAGAATATGATGATCGACGGCCGGTTGTTCGCGAGCTACAAAGACGATTCCGTTCGCCTGGCAGCATATCTCGACGACCATGCGTTCATGCTTGATGCATTGCTGGAATTACTGCAGGCGCGATGGAATACCAGGCACCTGCAGCTGGCCACATCACTTGCCGACTTGCTGCTGACACATTTTTACGATGCGGAGAACGGTGGTTTTTTCTTCACGGCGGACGATCATGAAGAGCTGATGCATCGACCCAAACCAATGGCCGACGACGCCACGCCCTCTGGCAACGGCGTTGCAGCAATAGCACTGCAGCGGCTCGGTTTTTTACTCGGGGAAACGGCTTATCTTGACGCCGCAGAACAGACATTGCGCAATGCATGGCGCGCCATGGACGAATTCCCGCACGGCCACGTGACCCTGATCACCGCACTTGAAGAATACTTGCAGCATCCGGAAACCATCATTATTCGCGGCGATGCCGCCGAAATTTCACAGTGGCAAGCCAACGCGGCGAAAATCTACGCACCGCAACGCATGGTGTATGCGATCCCGTCCGCGACCAACGACTTACCGGGTGCGCTGGCCGATCGCAAAGCGGACGACAAACAGACGATTGCCTACCGCTGCATCGGCAGCCAGTGCTCCCTGCCCGTCACCAGCTGGGAAGCACTCGCCACTGAACTGAGCGGGGTCAGAGCCCAATAAGAATTTAAGCGCTGCAGGGTTGAATTAAGTGCACTGTATTGCGGCCCGACTATTTCGTCACTGCCTTCTCGACCGCCTGCAGAATTGCCAGCGCGCCGGCATGACCAACTCCCGGCGCGCCGCCATCGGCGTTTGGCCAGGTTGAAAACATCGCGATCACCGTATTGGTTGAAGGTGACACGTAGATGTATTGCCCGTGTACGCCCTGTGCTATGACCGTTCCTCTGCCATCGCCAATGCCCCAGATGAACGAACGGTAATAAGGATTGATGCCAGGCACAGACTTGAACGGCCAGGCTGGATCCCCTGCATGGTCAAACACGTCGTCCATCCACGCAGCTGGAACGACCTGCTGATCGCCCACCTTGCCGCGGTTAATCATCAGCAGGCCAACACGAGAGATATCCCTGAGCGTCGCAAACATGCCGCCACTGGCGAGCGTGAAACCGGATACATCCACGGTGATGCCCGCGCTTCGTTCTGCGCCGATGGGCTTCCATATTCGCTCGGAGACGAGATCAGCAAAGCGCTTACCGGTCGCGGCTTCCAATATCCAGGCCATCACGTCTGTCGTCCCGGATTTGTAGGCAAATTTTCCCTTGCGGGACGAGTCATGGCCGACGTCCGGCAGGAACAGGTAGTTGCCGATCACTTTGCTGTCCAGACACATGGGACCGGTCAGCAATCCATCCGCGCAGTCCTGGCGTCGCACCGTACTGTCGGGCGCATCGTAGTCCTCGTTCCAGTTGGAGCTGTCTTTCATATCGAGAAGGTCGCGCAGCGTGTCGTTGGCCCAGCCGCTGTTTGCAAGCGCCGGCACGTAATCCGCAACGGTCTTGTTCAGATCGATCAGCCCATCCGCCTCGACGCTGGCAGTCACGAGACTGGTCACGGTTTTGCTGACCGACCACATCAGGTGAGTACGTTCCGCATTGAGCGTACCGTCGTAGAGTTCCGCAATCGCCACGCCGTTCCGGATGACAAGAATTCCATCGACAAATTGCGTTTTCATTGCCGCCGATAGCAGCATGGATTCGCCGTTCAGGTCGATCTCCAAATCACTCACCGCATCAGAGAGACCAGGGATTGGCTGAACCTGCATGCTCAGGTTGGGGATGTCCTTGGTCGGCAGAATCTCGCGAATATGCGTGTATGCCCAGCGATTCAGCGGGCCGAATTGCCAGGTATCGCCAGCGACACCGGGCGGGCGGTTATCTTCGGTTGCTAACGCTGACGAACACATCACCAACAATATCAATGTGCAATAACCACACGCTTTCATGATCTCTTCCTGTCATCACCGAACCGGCGTT
>QIHS01000141.1 GCA_003229095.1 Woeseia sp.
CATGTGGGGCCTTCCGTGCTGGGGAAAGGTCTAGTTCACACCATTAGCGCGCTATCCGCATCGGCAGAATCTGGGCAATGTGCAGAGATTGGGGAAGGATGATGGATGTCCCAATTCGCACTGATTCTGTTCAAAGATTCGGGGAGGATAATGGATGTCCCTATTCGAAACTAATGGATGTCCCCATCCGGGTTTTTTGGTTTTGTAGGGCCAGGGTCAGTTTTTGGCGTGTGGCGCCGAAGCTGCCGTTGCTCATGAAGACCAGCTGGTCGCCGGCAAGGAGTTTTTCCTCAAGGTCTGATACAAGTGCGTCGTAGTCGCCAAAAATGGCCAATCGACTGCCGAGACTGGCGAGATTGTTGTCGAATTGCGCGCCGAGCTCTGCTGGCCGGTAGACAAACGTGAGATCAGCATCACTCAGTGACTCCGCGAGCGAGTCGTTGTGAACGCCCATCTTCATGGTGTTTGAGCGCGGCTCCAACGCGACGACAACTCGTTGTCCGGGGTAGCGTTTTTTGAGCCCGGCAATTGTGTGCCGAATTGCTGTTGGGTGATGCGCAAAATCGTCATAAATTGCGATATCAGAAACGACCGCAGTGCGTTCCATTCTACGTTTAACGCCATCGAATCTTGAGAGCGCATCAACCGCCTGGGAAACACTCACACCCGCCGACTGAGCAGCGGCGACCGCCGCCAACGCATTTTCGAGATTGTGCATGCCACCGAGTTTCCAAGTAGTTGATGCACTCGTACCCGACGCGTCCGCTACCTCTATTCGTCGCTCGCCTAAGTCAGTGAAACGCCCGTTCAGTTCGCCCTCACCCGCTCTACTGAATCGATCGACACCAGTCCAGCAACCCTGCTCGATGATCTTTGCAACATTCTGATCGTCGCCATTAATGACAACTCGTCCGTTACCGGGAACGGTCCTCATTAGCTGATGAAATTGCCACAGGATCGCGTCCAGATCCTCGTAAATATCCGCGTGGTCGAACTCAAGATTCGTGATGACCAGCGTTTGCGGGCAGTAGTGCACAAACTTGGCGCGTTTATCGAAGAACGCCGTATCGTATTCGTCAGCTTCGACAACAAAGAACTCCGATTCACCAAAACGGGCTGACTGGCCGAAATTTGCAGGGATTCCACCAATCAGAAAACCAGGATTGAGCCCGGAATCCTGCAGGATCCATGCAAGCATACTGGCGGTAGTCGTTTTGCCGTGCGTACCAGATACAGCCAGGACATGGCGTTGGTGCAATACGTGCTCGGAAAGCCATTGCGGACCCGAGCAATAAGGGATGCGCCTGTCGAGCACCGCTTCAACCAACGGATTGCCGCGGCTCAGCGCGTTGCCAACGACCACATAATCAGGAACCACGGCCAGTTGATCCGGATCGTAGCCCTCAATGATGTCAATACCCAGATTCCTCAACTGGGTACTCATCGGCGGATATACATTCGCATCGCACCCGGTAACGCGATGCCCGGCAGCTTTGGCGAGCGCCGCAATGCCACCCATAAAGGTGCCACAAATTCCGAGTATATGAATATGCATGAATTAGCTCGACACAGAATTAGTCATGGCAAAGTAAACAAAACCCCGCATGATAAAGATGATCATAGCGATGGCGATACCGACGTACCAGTGCTGCCCGATAGCCCTGGCGATGATATGTCCCTTCACCGGAATCGACCAGATCACAATCAATTCGACAACGATCATCGTCATATTGACACTGAGAATCGGCGTTAGAACGACATAAACCACCACTCGTGCAACGGACAACAAGGATCCGCAGGCCATAATCGACGAAATAGTCGGCAACAGTCGATTCGAATGTCCTGTCGAGACCAGGACCAGCCAATAGACCACATAACTCATGATTGCAGTGAGAAACGAGACGCCAAGATCGTCGTTTCCCGTTGCAGGCGTCAGCGTCGCCGAACAGAAAAACGAGAAAAGAAGCAGTCCGATCGCGAACGCAAGCACCGACAACGAATTCGGCACACTGTCGGGCCCCTTGCGCAACATGATGATGTCGATAAAAGTTTTGAGAAGATACTGCAGCGTTCTGTCACAATAACGGGATGTCGGACCCCTATCATCGCATGATCATTCCTCCAATCGAACCCCCTGCGTTCGAACACCCAGGCAATTTTCGCGATGCCTGAATACACGCTTGTTGACCTCGCAGCCGAACACGATCTCGCAACACTTGTTGCTGGTCAGGAGCGCGTGGGCGTCGACACTGAGTTCATGCGCGAAAGAACATTCTTCTCGCAACTCTGCTTGCTGCAAATATCCGCCGATTCGCAGATCGTGTGTGCCGATCCGCTAAACCTCGGTCATACCGCGAAAGAACACGGTGATGCTTTCTGGCAGGCAATGATGAAACCGCTTTGGGTTTTGCATTCCGGGCGACAGGATCTCGAGGTGGTCTACCAAACGGCAGGTCTGTTGCCGCGATCCGTTTTCGATACGCAAATTGCCGCCGCATTCCTGGGCTACCAGCCACAGATAGGCTATGCCAATCTCGTGACCGAGCTATTCGACGTTGAGCTCGCGAAGTCTCACACCCGTGCAGACTGGTCGAAACGACCCCTTTCCGACGCAATCATGACTTATGCAGCAGAAGACGTTGAGTACCTGCTGCCCGCGCACGATTTGCTGTCTGACCGACTCAACAAACTCGGCAGGCTGGAGTGGGTAGCTCAGGATTCGGCTGATTTGCTCGATGCTTCGCTCTATCAATCCGATCCGGACAAAGCGATCGAACGACTCAAGGGCGCACGCAATTTACGCGGCCGCGCCCGGGCCGCGGCCGAGCAACTGGCGGCGTGGAGGGAGCGCGAAGCATTACGCACGAATCGACCCCGTCAATGGATCATGCGCGACGCCGTTGTTCTCGAAATCGCCGTCGCAGCGCCGCATGACCGCCAAGACCTGGAACAAGTATCGGGACTTGCCGAGAGCACTGTTCGCAGAGCGGGCACCCAACTATTGAATATAATCGCTGACTCAGCTCGCTGCGGAAGCGAGTATCGCCCCCCCGCACGGCCTGATGAGGAACAAAAAGCCATGCTGGCGCGGATGCTACAAATTGTCTCAGACAGTGCTCAGGATCTAGGCATTGCGACAGAATTGCTGGCACCGAGAAAAGAACTGTCTGCCGCATCGCTGGGCAAACGCGACTCACGGGTTTTCAGGGGATGGCGGCGAGAGATCGTCGGAACTGCGTTGCTCGATTTACTGGAGAACGCTTAGAAACCTTTCGTAGACTTCATCGATGCTGCCATCCGCTGCAACAATCTGCAGTTTGCCTTGCTGGCGATAATAGTCGATCAGGGGTTCAGTAT